>JAEZEZ010000101.1 GCA_023432855.1 Pseudomonadota bacterium
TCGCATTCGTAATGCGAGGGTCGCGTGTTCGAGTCACGCAGGCGGCACCATCTATTAGCGGCTCTAAGAGAGCCCAATCATAACAAATATTTACCGCCGCGCCTGTTTCGGCTCTGAGGATCAGTGCCCGCCCGCCCGGCGCCAGGCCTCACGGGCGGCGGCGAAGCGTTGGGGGACCAGGCCGGCCAGGCTGGTCTCGTCGCGGGTCTTGAGGCCCAGTTCATGGCCCTTGCGCCAGACGACGCGGCCTTCGCGGGCGCGGCCCGCGCCGATGTCCACCACGATGACGGCGTCCGGCAGCGCCAGGTCGCGCTGCAGCCGGATGCGCAGGCCGCCTGCGGATTCGTCCACGATGGCGCAGCCCAGCTCCAACCCCGGCGCCACCACCAGGCCGGGCGCGTTGGCGGGACGGCGCGGTTCGGCGCGGCGGTCATCCTGTCGGCGGAACGGCATCATGGCCTAACGTCCGTGCCCCGGATTGGTGTCGATCGCGTGAATCCCCCGATCCGGACCCAGCCGAACGACCGTCTCGGCCCGCGCACCGCCGGCCAGCATGTGCCGGGTGATGCGTTCGAAGTGGGCCACGAAGCACCCCAGCCGGACGCGTTCATCCGTCGGCAGGCTCCCGGGCGCCAGGCCCGCCTGCTGTTCGCAGCGCCAGTCCAGCACACGCTCGAATGACGGCGCCTTGAGCATCAGGATCGCGTCGAAGGCGTGGGTCAGGACCGGCTGGGCGGCCGCCAGCCGGGCGTTCGCGGCGTGACGCCAGATCCCTTGCGGGTCCTCGTCGCGCTCCAGCGCATTGACCGGCGCCGCCAGCGCCGCCGCATCCTGGGGCGCGGCGCCCAGCAGCCAGCCGTCGATCAGGATCGCCCGGGGCCGTCCTTCGAACAGCGGCCAGTCCGCCTCGGGCCGACGGTCGTCCGCCAGCTTGTCGAAGGCGGGCAGGGGCGTTCGATCGTCCGGCCCGGCGCCGCGCAAGGCGCCCACGGCGCGGCTCAAGAGGTGCAGGTCGTGCGTCCCCGGCGGGCCGCGCGTGACGAACAGGGGATGAACCGCGCGCGCCAGGGCCTCGCGGCCGGCCCGGGTCAGATAGACGTCGTCCAGCGACAGGCGCGCCGCGCCCAGGGCCTCGGCCGCCGCCCGCGCCAGGGTGGTCTTGCCCGCCCCCTGGGCGCCGGAAATCCCGATCAGGGGAACATAACCCGGTCGTTCGGCGGCGTGGATCAGAGCCTCCACCGCCGCGATCAGGCGGGGATCGGCCATGGTCAGTGCTGGTTTTCGGGCAGGCGCACGATCAGGCCGTCCAGGTCGTCGCTGACGCGGATCTGGCACGACAGGCGCGAGTTCGGCTCCACCGCCTCGGCGAAGTCCAGCATGGACTCCTCCATGGCCGACGGGCGCCCCGTCTCGGCCTGCCAGTCCTCGTCCACATAGACGTGGCAGGTGGCGCAGGCGCAGGCGCCGCCGCAATCCGCGTCAATGCCCGGCACATTGTTGCGGATGGCGCCCTCCATGACGGACAGGCCGGTCTTCACGTCGACGACGTGTTCGGTCCCGTCATGTTCGATGTAGGTGATCTTGGCCATGCGCCGGTCATAGCAAGGCGGCGGCGGCAGGCAAGCCGCAACTTGGCGCCATATTCGATGTATGGCATGGTGGCCGCATGGGCGAGATGCGGAAAATCACGGCCTTCATTCCTGTCGATCTTCTAGAGAGCGGCATGGAAATCACCGGCCAGGGGGTCAGCGAGACCCTGCGCGAGGCCCTGCGCCGGATGCAGCGCGCGGAAGCCTACGCCGCGCTGCGCGCGCTGCGCGGCACGATCGACCTGGAGGCCGAAAGCGGTGTCACCCTGGCCGAACTGCGCGAAGACAAGGATTACGACTGGACGGATCCCGCCCAGTGATCGGCGTCGACACCAGTTCCATGATCGACTGGTTGAAGGGGCAGGACACCCCGCAGACTCGCTGGATTGATCGGGCGATGGACGAGGACCGCCTCTATCTGCCGCCGCCGGTGGAGACCGAACTACTGTCCTTTCCCCATCCCCAGCGCGAACTGCCGTGGGTGTTGTCCAGGCTGCCGCGCCTGGACCTGACCGAAGGCGTCTGGACGCGGGCGGGGCTCAGCCGCCGAAAGCTGAAGGCGCTGGGCCTGAAGGCCATGCTGGCTGACGCCCTGATCGCGCAGTGCTGCATCGACGCGGGCGCAGCCTTAATCACCAGTGACGCCGACTTCCGCCATTTCGCCGAGCACTGCGGCCTGAAGCTGGCCGTTGCTCTCAAATAGCGGAGCCATAAGACGCTCTTTCACGCCCCAGGCAGCGAAGTGAAAGGGCTGAAGAAGGCTCAGCCCCCCGCCTTGGCCTTCCTGCGTTCTTTGGACACCATCAGCTTCTTGGTTTCGGCGATGGCCTTGGCCGGGTTCAGGCCCTTGGGGCAGACCTGGGCGCAGTTCATGATGGTGTGGCAGCGGTAGAGCTTGAAGGGGTCCTCAAGGTCGTCCAGCCGCTTCTGGGCCGCGTCGTCGCGGCTGTCGGCGATCCAGCGGTAGGATTGCAGGAGCGCCGCCGGGCCCAGGTAGTCCTTCTGGTTCCACCAGTAGCTGGGGCAGCTGGTCGAACAGCAGGCGCACAGGATGCACTCGTAAAGCCCGTCCAGCTTCTCGCGGTCCTCGGGTGACTGCAGCCGTTCCTTTTCCGGGTCCGGCTCGTCGGACTGGAGCCAGGGCTGGATGGAATCGTACTGGGCGTAGAACAGGCTGAGGTCCGTCACCAGGTCCTTGACCACCGGCTGGTGCGGCAGGGGCGACACCGAGATCGTGGAGGAGGCGCACTCCTCCCACCCCTTGGTGCAGGCCAGGGCGTTCCTGCCGTCGATGGTCATGGAGCACGACCCGCAGATGCCCTCGCGGCACGAACGCCGGAACGACAGGGTCGGATCGATGGTGTTCTTGATGTGGATCAGGGCGTCCAGCAGCATCGGCCCATGGTCGTCGGCCGAGACCTCATAGACGTCCCAGCGCGGGGCGGCGTCCGCCTCGGGGTCGTAGCGATAGACCTTGTAGGTCTTGACGTTCTCGGCGCCTTCGGGGGCCTTGTGAACCTTGCCTTCGGTGGGCTTGGAGCCTTTGGGGAGGGTGATCTGGACCATGATTCAGGCTTTCAGTCGGCCGTCTGCGTCGTCAAGTGAGATGGAGGCGGAAGGGGCGGCGTCCACCAGCTGCGCGCCGCAGCGGTCACAGAAGCGGCCCAGGGACCGGGGGCTGGCGGCATGGGCCGCCGCCACGCCCGCGGTGAAGCGGTAGTCGGTGGAATCGGCGCCGAACCAGTCCGGCGTCTCGACGGCCGGGACGACAGGCGCGGCGCCCCCCGTCTTATCGCTCCCCGTCTCCAGGCGCCGCGCGCCGCAATGACAGCCCTGCGCCAGCATCAGTAAACCCGCGCCTTGGGCGGGAACGGCTTCACGTCCTGGGTCAGGGTGTAGTCATGCACCGGCCGGTAATCGATCCGGGCCTCTGCCTTGGGCCGGTCCAGCCAGGCCAGGGTGTGCTTCATCCAGTTTTTGTCGTCGCGGTCCGGATAGTCCTCGCGGGCATGGGCGCCGCGCGACTCGGTGCGGTTCAGGGCCCCCTCGATGGTGACCAGCGCCTGGGCGATCAGGTTGTCGTACTCCAGCGTCTCCACCAGGTCGGTGTTCCAGATCATGCCGCGATCCGACGTCCGGATGTCGTCGCCGGCCTTCAGGTTGGCGCGAATCTTGGTTACGCCCTCTTCCAGCGTGTCGGCCGTGCGGAACACCGCCGCGTCAGACTGCATGGTGCGCTGCATGTCCAGGCGCAGTTCGGCGGTGGGGGTCGAGCCCGCCGCATGGCGGAAACGGTCCAGCCGCGCCACATGGGCCTCGGTGGCCGAAGCCGGAGCGTCCGGCACAGGGGCGGCCTTGTCCACCACCTCGCCGCAGCGCAAGCCAGCGGCGCGGCCGAACACCACCAGGTCGGTCAGGCTGTTGGAGCCCAGACGGTTGGCGCCGTGCACCGACACGCAGCCCGCCTCGCCCACGGCCATCAGACCCGGCACCACGGAATCGGGGTTCCCGTCGCGCTTGGTCAGCACCTCGCCGTGATAGTTCGTGGGGATGCCGCCCATGTTGTAGTGCACGGTCGGCAGGACCGGGATCGGCTCCTTGGTCACGTCCACGCCCGCGAAGATCTTGGCCGATTCCGAGATGCCCGGCAGGCGCTGATGCAGGATCTTGGGGTCCAGGTGGTCCAGGTGCAGGAAGATGTGGTCCTTGTTCGGCCCCACGCCCCGGCCTTCGCGGATCTCCAGCGTCATGGAGCGCGAAACCATGTCGCGCGGCGCCAGGTCCTTCACGGTGGGCGCATAGCGCTCCATGAAGCGTTCGCCTTCGGAGTTGGTCAGGTAGCCGCCTTCGCCGCGTGCGCCCTCGGTGATGAGGCAGCCGGCGCCGTAGATGCCGGTGGGGTGGAACTGCACGAACTCCATGTCCTGCAGCGGCAGGCCGGCGCGCAGCACCATGGCGTTGCCGTCCCCGGTGCAGGTATGGGCGCTGGTGGCGCTGAAAAAGGCCCGGCCGTATCCGCCGGTGGCCAGCACCACCATCTTGGCGCGGAACCGATGAAGCTGGCCGGTGTCCAGTTGCCAGGCCGTCACCCCGGTGCAGGCGCCGTCCTGCATGATGAGGTCGAGAGCGAAATATTCGACGAAGAACTTCACCTCACGCCGCACCGACTGCCCGTAGAGGGTGTGCAGGATGGCGTGGCCGGTGCGGTCGGCGGCGGCGCAGGTGCGCTGCACCGGGCCTTCGCCGAAGTTCCGCGTCATGCCGCCGAAGGCGCGCTGGTAGATCTTGCCGTCGTCGGTGCGCGAGAAGGGCACGCCCCAGTGGTCGAGTTCGTAGACCGCCTTGGGGGCCTCGCGGCAGAGGTACTCGATGGCGTCCTGGTCGCCCAACCAGTCGGACCCCTTCACGGTGTCGTACATGTGCCAGCGCCAGTCGTCCTCGCCCATGTTGCCGAGGCTGGCCGAGATGCCGCCCTGGGCAGCGACCGTATGGCTTCGGGTCGGGAAGACCTTGGTGACGCAGGCTGTCTTCAGGCCGGCCTGGGCGCAGCCGAGCGCGGCGCGCAGACCCGATCCCCCGGCGCCGACGACGACGACGTCGAAATCGTGGTCGATGAACTCATAGGCAGCCATCGTCAGGACGCTCCGTTACCGGCGCCGAGGACGGCCGACGCGATGGCCGCCGCCGCGGCCACGAAGAGGCCGAGGCAGAAAAGGGTATTGAGCAGAAGCAGCATGCGTCCGGAGAAGCCGTGCACGTAATCCTCGATCACCACGCGCATGCCCAGGGCCATGTGCCAGCAGGTCGCCGCCAGGAAAGCCAGCAGCAGGACCGCGTTGACGGGGCTGCGCAGCCAGCCGATCGCCGCCTCGTAGCCGCCGCCCGACAGGTTCGCCGCGACCCACAGACCCCACAGGGCGAACGGGATGAGGATCACCGAGGAAATGCGTTCCGCCTTCCAGGTTCCGGCGCCCTTGCGGGCGGAGGGGCCGATGCGCTTGGCGGGAGTTTCGAAGCCGCTCACAGCGAGACCTTTCCGCTGGACAGGAGCCAGGCCCAGAAGGCGATCGTGGCGACGATCGTGAAGACGAAGGACGCCGTGGTCAGGAAGTTGGCGTTCTTGATGTTCAGGCCGCGACCCAGATCCCAGATGAGATGCCGGACGCCGGC
Source organism: Pseudomonadota bacterium (assembly GCA_023432855.1). Lineage (GTDB taxonomy): Bacteria > Pseudomonadota > Alphaproteobacteria > Caulobacterales > Caulobacteraceae > JAEZEZ01. Next base: position 5,760 of record JAEZEZ010000101.1, read on the forward strand.
GGCCAGGTGATAGAAGGCGGACACGCTGAAGCCGAACCAGATCAGCAGCCCGAGCGGCGAGCCCATCAGCCCTGCAAAGGTCTCGTAGGCGTCGGGGCCCGCCGCCAGGGCGGCCAGCCAGGCGACGACCAGGGCCGCGCCGATATAGAGGCCGACGCCGGTGATCCTGTGCAGGATCGATCCCAGCATGGTCTGATGGAAGCGCCAGACCTGAAGGTGTGGCGAAAGGGGTCTGACGATCAGGCGGGGCGCGCCGTTGCGGGCTTCGCCCGAAACGCCCGCGTTCTCTTGGGACATGGGTCCGGATACCTCCGAACGGAGCGCTAAGGGCCCCGGCGCGCCCGGTGTTAGTCCCCGCCCCGTCAGGCTGTCAACGAAACCGCGACGCCCCCGTGGTCTTTCCTGTCCGCAATCCGAGACCTAGCCCTCGCCGGTGAGGCCCAGGCCGGCCCGCGCCGCATCGATCGCGAGGTTCCGCGCCTCTCCATAGGGCTCGGGCGCGCCGACACCCCAGACAGGAGCGAGCCCGGCCGGATCATCCCGGCGACGGCCGATCACGTGGACGTGGAGCTGGGCCACGACATTGCCGAGCGCGCCGACGTTGATCTTCTCGGGCAGCCGCCCGAAGCCCGCCCCGATGGCGCGCACGGCGTCGGAGGCGAGCACGATCTCCTCCATCAGGCGGGCCCGCTGGCTGGCCGACAGGTCCGTCAGCTCCACTGCACCCTCGACGCGAGGTACGAGCACCAGCCAGGGCCACCGTGCATCGTCCTGCAGCCGGGCCTGGCAGAGGTCCAGGTCGGCGACGAGGGCGCTGTCGGACGCGATCCGCTGGTCCAGTTCAAAGGCCATCCCGCGAAAGTGGCCCCTGTCGGTCGACCTGTGAAGCGTCAGCTCGCGAGTTTGCGGACGCGGGCGAACGGGCTCAGTCGCAGCCAGCTGCCGATCGAGGCCGCCAGAGCGCGGTCGCCGGTCTCTTGGCGCGGGCCGTCTGGCATTGGGATGGGACATCGACGAGCTAGACTGTCCGATTTCGGTCGTTGCGCTGCTCGGGTTTCGTCACGGGACGGGAGGCAGCCGGACGATGTGTAAGCGGCGATGACCACCCAGCTGTTCATATCGATTGACAGAAATTTATTTCTGTATGATGAGGAGAAGGGGAGATTGCCATGGCCACAGTCGTCGAGTTGCCGCCGCCGGTGCATGGTCCGGCGATGACGCCACACCACCGGCGAATCCGGCTGGCCAGCCGGGGGCTGGCCTGGCTGTTCAGCGGGCTGCTCGTAGTCGTCGGGCTGATCGCCGCGGTCCTGATCGCAGGCGTGGTCATCTATCCCGGCGACGACTACCGCATCGGTTCGACAGCGGTCTGGATCGGCAGCGGTTCGGCGGACTCGGTAGCCTTTCACACGCTCCCGCTCGGCCAGCGCCTCGCCTATGCAGTCGTGGGCGCCGTCCGCATCGCGCCGACCCTGATGATCTTCTGGCACCTGCGACGGTTGTTCGGCCTGTACGCGACGGGTGTCGTCTTCTCGCGCGCCAACGCTTCGCACATCGGCTGGAGCGGCGCCTGGCTGGCGGCCTACGCCGTGACCCCCTTCCTTTGCCATCTGTTTCTCGCGTCGTTGGGCTGGGAGATCGACAAGAACTGGCTGCACCTGTCGAGCCTGCAGGCCCTGATCCTCGGAGCCCTGGTCTTCGTCATCGCCCAGGTGATGCAGGTCGGACGCGAAATCGAGGAAGACCGCGAGGCGTTCGTCTGATGCCCATCGTGCTTCGTCTCGACGTGGTGATGGCGCGACGCAAGGTGCGCTCGAATGTGCTGGCGCGAGCCATCGGCATCACCGAGGCCAACCTGTCGCTGCTGAAGTCGGGGAAGGTGAAGGGCTTGCGCCTGGCCACGCTCGAGGCGCTCTGCCGATACCTGGACTGCCAGCCCGGCGACCTCATCGAGTTCGTTCCCGAAGACGGCGCCGACAACGCCGACCTGACCGACGCCCCGGCGCTGCGGCGCATCGGCTGATCCCACCCAAGAGGAGACCCTCCAATGCAGACGTTTTCGACGCCCGTCTGGGCGATTGCGGCCCTGTGCCTGTTGCTTGGGGCCCAGCCGGCGCGCGCCGAGCCCCGCCTCCTTGAGGTCGACGGCGGGCAGATCGCCTACGAGACCTGCGGCGAGGGCAAGGCCCGGGCCGTCGTGCTCCTGCATGACGGGGTGCTCGGCGCCGCCGCTTTCGACGAAATCTGGGAGCCTCTGTGCAAGCGCTACCATGTCGTACGCTTCGACCGCCGCGGTTACGGCGCCTCGCCGGGCGCGAAAGGTCGCTACGAGGCGACGCCGGACGTGGCGGCGGTCATGAAGGCGGCCGGGATGCGGCGGGCCTCGCTGGTGGGAGCCTCGTCCGGGGGCGGACTGGCGGTGAACTTCGCCCTGGCCCATCCCGAGATGGTCGAGCGTCTGGTCCTGATCGGCGCCAGCCTGAACGGCTACGCCTACTCCGACCACTGGAACTCCCGGAACGGCTATCTGATCTCGCGCGCCGTCATCGGCGACTTTTCGGGCCTCGCGCGCGAGCCGCACCTCTTCGCGCCGAAGTCGGACGCCGCCCGGGCCCGCTTCGCTGCGATCCTCAAGGCCAATCGGGGCAACCTCACCGCAGGCAACAGCATGCTCACGGGACCTGTCGCCTGGCCCCTGCTCGGCGAGGTCAGCGCTCCGACACTGATCATCACCGGAGAGGCGGACATGCCGGACCTTCACGCCGAGGCGGGGGCGCTGGCGGCCCTGATCCCGGGCGCACGCCGCATCATCATGTCCGACACCGGCCACTACCCCTACATGGAGCGGCCACAACCGTTCCTGAAGGAGGTGACCCGCTTCCTGGATCAGGATGCGAAGCCTGCGACAGCCGGGTCGGCCGGGTGAGCGCCGCGGCGGCGCCCGACCGCCGATACCTTGGGCGCCTTGCCCCGGCCGCCCAGCGGGTCTAGACGCCTGCGCGACTTCCTCCCCAACGCACAGACTTCGGAGACCTCCCCATGGCGCGCGCCAAGATCGCACTCATCGGTTCGGGCATGATCGGGGGCACCCTGGCCCACGTGGTCGCGCGCGAGGAGCTTGGCGACGTCGTCCTCTTCGACATCGCCGAAGGCACGCCCCAGGGCAAGGCGCTCGACATCGCCCAGTCCGCCACCGTCTTCGGCAAGGACTCGCAGCTGAAGGGCGCGAACGACTACGCCGACATCGCCGGCGCCGACGTCTGCATCGTGACGGCCGGCGTCCCGCGCAAGCCGGGCATGAGCCGCGACGACCTGCTGGGCATCAACCTGAAGGTCATGAAGGCCGTGGGCGAAGGCATCAAACAGCATGCGCCGAACGCCTTCGTCATCTGCATCACCAACCCGCTGGACGCCATGGTCTGGGCGCTGCGCGAATTCTCCGGCCTGCCGCACAACATGGTGGTCGGCATGGCGGGCGTCCTCGACTCCGCTCGTTTCGGCCTGTTCCTCAGCGAGCGCCTCGGCGTCTCGGTCGAGGACGTCCGCGCCTGGACGCTGGGCGGCCACGGCGACGACATGGTGCCGATGGTGCGCTACTCGACCGTCGGCGGCCTGCCGCTGCCTGAACTGGTGAAGCAGGGCCAGCTGTCGCAGGCCGAGCTCGACGCCATCGTCGAGCGCACCCGCAAGGGCGGCGGCGAGATCGTCGCCCTGCTGAAGACCGGTTCGGCGTTCATCGCCCCGGCCGAAAGCGCCATCGCCATGGCCAAGAGCTACCTCAAGGACAAGAAGCGCGTCCTGCCCTGCGCGGCACACCTGACCGGGCAGTACGGCCAGGACGACATGTACGTGGGCGTGCCCTGCGTCATCGGCGCCGGCGGCGTCGAACGCATCGTCGAGTTCCCGATGGACGACGGCGAGAAGGCGATGTTCGCGAAGTCGGTGGAGTCCGTGCAGGGCCTGATCGACGCCTGCAAGCAGATCGAACCGTCGCTGGCCTAGGCCGGACGGTCCGCGGCGCGTGCGGCGATGCGGGCCACGGCGGCTCGCAGCCGCTGCGCCCTGCGGAGCTTGTGACGACGGTTGAAGAAGGGGGACAGGCTGTTTAGCGGCACGAAGCCCTTGTCCCCCATGCCGTCGATCATCACCAGGCGCTCGCCGTTGGCCTGGTCCGCGGCCAGCACCACGTTGCCCGCATGCAGGTCGCCGACGACGACAGGCGAAGCGATCAACCAATCCAGGAATTCGTCGAGGCGCTCCTGAAGGTGCGAACTCCACTGCCCGGTGTCGAGCAGGCTTCGCAGCGTGGGGGCGTAACGGCCGTCAGCGCCATGCACCGCGCGCACGACCAGTCCAGGCCCGGCCGTGGTCATCACCAGGCCGACGGCTTCCTGAATGTGCCGCCCGGCCGGCAGACCCGCGTTCATCAGCACGAGTTGCTCGGTCAGGGCGCGCTGCGCGCTCGCCATGATCCCCAGCCGGCGGCGTCGCTTGAGCGCGCCGCGCAGGCCCGTCCAGTGCGCCTCGGCGAAGCCGGGCCGCACCACCTTGACCAGCAGATCAGGCCGGCCCGGCCAGCCGTAGACATCCTGTTGCTGGCCGGTGAAGACAGGCGTCTCGCCGGTCAGATCGAGCGGGGAATCGGTAAACGGGAGAGCGTCCTTCACGACGGCAACCTGTCAGAAATCGTGGTCCCGACAAGAGTCTTGCGCCCAGCCTTGCGGTAGAGCATCTGCGGGCCATGAGCACCGCGCCCGGCCCCGTCCTGGAAACCGAACGTCTGATCCTGCGCCCGACAGCGCTCGAGGACTTCGAGCCATGGGCGGCGATGATGGCCGACGAGGAGACCGCCCGCTTCATCGGCGGGGTTCAATCTCCCGCCCAGGTCTGGCGCGGGATGATGACCATGGCGGGATCGTGGGCGCTTCACGGCTGGGCGATGTTCTCGGTTATTGAGAAGGCCAGCGGGCACTGGGTGGGCCGGCTGGGGCCCTGGACCCCGCATGGCTGGCCCGGAACGGAGGTCGGCTGGGGGATTGTGCGCACGGCCTGGGGACGGGGTTATGCGACCGAGGGCGCCACGGCGGCCATCGACTGGGCCTTCGACCATCTAGGCTGGACCGACGTCATCCACTGCATCGATCCGGACAACCACGGCTCGCGCGGCGTCGCCGAGCGCCTGGGCAGCTATAATCGCGGCCCAGGCCAGCTGCCGCCCCCCTTCGAGGCGGCTCGCATCGACATCTGGGGGCAGACCCGGGAGGAGTGGCGCGCTCGAAAGCGCTAGGCTCCCCAGTCCACCGCCTTCACCGCCGCCGCGAAGGCGCGGCTGACCGGCGCTCGCGTCCCGTCCGCGAGAACCAGCTCTCCGCGGCCGCGAGAAAACTCGGCGCGGTCGACGGCCTCGCGCGCCACCCACCACGATCGGTGGATCTGCATGCCCGCAGCCCCCTTCAGCGCCTCGAGCGCGTCGGCGAAACGCATGAGCACGAGCGCCTCTCCAGCCTCCGTCAGGATGCGCAGGTAGTGGTCCTCGGCCCGGACGGCCAGCAGACGGGCCCTCGCCAGGCGGGGCGGCAACTTGGCGCGGATTTCCGGCGGCGGGACGCCGTCGCGCGCGAGCGGGGACGGCAGCATCGCCGCCTGGCCTCGACGGATGAGGATCGCGATCAGCACCACGACGATATCGACGATGAACACCGATGGGAGCAGCCCCAGGTAACGTCCGATGCTGGGTTCGACGCGGAACACCAGGCCTATCGTCGTGAAGACCACCAGACTGACCGGCGGCGTCATGGCGAAAATCTGGGCCACGGCCAGGAGAGGTGGACGCTTCGCCAGAGCCGGTATGCGCCAGAGGAGCGGCTCGACCAGAGCGGCGACAGCGCCGCCCCCGAGCATGACGATCTGCCAGTAGAGGTAGCCGATCGGCCGCCCCGCCTCGCTGTCGAAAGCGCCGAGCACCGGCATGAAGAGCCCGATGACGGACAGCGCCGCGAACTCGAGCGCGCCGGTACGGCCTATCCGGAAGTCTCGCCAGCTGCGCGGGAGGGCCATGGCTCCGCCACCGATTCCTTCGTGGCAGGGTGCGTCAGGCGGGCGTAGCGCGTCAAAGCGTACCCATCCGCGAACACTGCGGCGCCATTCACGAATGGCGTCTTGTGCGGCCACGCCGGCGGCGGCGAGGTCGGCAGCGTTGTGGAGGTTCGCCCATGCTCGCACTGACCAGACGCGCCCTGTTCGTCCTCATGCTCGTCCTGTCCCTCGCGGTAGCGCTGGTGTCGGCGCGCTATGTGCTGCCGGGAATGCCCGGCGGAGCGCCGCCGGTGATGGCCAACGCCTTCGCCAACCCCGCACTACCGATTCACGCAGGCGCGGCGCTTCTCGCCTTGCTGATCGGACCCTTCCAGTTCTTCCGGCGCCAGGGCGGCCGGCGCGCCGCCTGGCATCGCATATCCGGCGCCGTCTACATGCCTGCCTGCTTCGTCGGGGGCGCCAGCGGGTTTCTGCTGGCGATCGGCACAACGGCGGGACCGGTCGCCGCGACCGGATTCGGGCTACTGGCGGCGGCCTGGATCTACACGACCGGTCAGGGGCTGTGCGCCCTCCTCGCGCGGCGCTTCCCCGAGCACGGCCGGTGGATGTTGCGCAGTTTCGCGCTGACCCTGGCGGCGGTGACCCTGCGGCTCTACCTGCCGGCCTCCGCCGCGCTCGGGCTGGACATGGACATGGCCTACGCCGCGATCAGCTGGCTGTGCTGGGTCCCCAACCTGCTCGTCGCCGAAGCCATGCTCGCCGGGCGTCGGCCACGGGCGGCGCCGGCCTAGTACCAGCCCTCCGCCCGCAGCGCCCTCGCGTAGGAGCGGCTGACAGGGGCGCGAATTCCGTTCCGCAGGACGAAAGTGGCCCTTCCGTCGCCGCGCGTGACCTCGACTACGGCGTCCTTCGCCACCCACCATGAGCGGTGGGTCTGGGCGCCCTCGATCCCCTCCAGTTCGCCAACCGCGTCGGTCAGGCGCATGAGGATGAGATCGGAGCCCCGGTCCGTATGGATGCGCAGATAGTGGTCCTCCGCCTCGACGGCGTAGAGTTCGGCCCCTCTCAGCTTCGCCGGCAACCGGTCCAGGAAGCGCGGGGGCGAAGCTCCAGCGGCAGCGACATGGGTTTCGCGGGGGCGTCGGTCGCTCAGATAGCCGATCACCGTCATGGCCGCCGAGATCAACCCCACGGGACCGATCTGCCAGAACAGGGTGTCGAGCCTCCACTCGCGCCCGAAGAAAAGGGTGGTGGCCGCCCAGACCACCAGGGTCAGAGGCGGGGTCATGGCCAAGATGGAGGCCAGCAAGCCCAGCCATGGGCGTCTCGACGCCCACTCCGTTCCGAAGATGGGCCGGGACACCAGGGTGCCGACCATGCCGCCGACAACCATGAGCGGCACCCAGTAGGTGGCGCGCTGGACGAAGCCCATGCCCTCGAACGCAAAGGCGTTCACTGCGGCGAGGAACGTCCCGGCCGCCGCGCACGCCCCGAGGCCGCGGGCCCACTCGCCAAGGTCATCCCTCGTCAGGCCCAGTCGCCGTGCCCAGACGCCCGCGCTTCGCTCCGCCATGGTCGTACCCCCCGACATGGGCGTGTGAAACCACGAAACGAGAGGCAGATGAAGCGGTCGTTCGCGAAGCGCGAACGGACAGCCCCGGCCGTTCGCGAAGTCTTGCCGGCGAGCCGCGCAACCGCGCTGTCATCCCCGCGGATGCGATGCGACTGGTCCGGCGACGGCGCCGCCACGGGATGCGGAGCCCCAACGCAAAGGAGTATGAAAATGAAAAGCACCCTGTTCGGATTGGCCGCCCTCCTCCTGGCGGGAGCCGCCGCCGCGGAAGCCGCCGGCTCCCTCACACTGACCTTCGACACCGGGACCACCGACGGACACGTCATGGTCGCGGTCTACAACAGCCAGTCCGCCTTCGATGGCGAAGGGGCGCCGGTGCGCGCCGTGCGGGGCAAGCCCGGCGAGACCCTGCGCGTCGACGGCCTGGCGCCCGGCCGCTACGGCATCAAGGCGTTCCACGACGTGAACGGCGACGGCAAGCTGAACATGAACCCCTTCGGCATGCCGATCGAACCCTATGCCTTCTCGAACAACGCCCGCGGCCACATGGGCCCGGCCAAGTGGGCCGACGCGGCCTTCGAGGTGAAGGCGGCCGGCGCCTCCCAGCGTCTCGTCCTGAAGTGAGGCCGGACATGTCCCTCTCTCGCAGATCACTTCTGACCGGCGTCGGGGCGCTCGCCGCGGCCGCCGTGATCACCCCCGAACAGGCGTTCGCCGCAGCGGCAAACAGCGGCGACTGGACGATCGCCTTCGAGGACGTGGAGAAGGACATCGAGCCGGCGGCCATGCGGCTCGTCCACGGCCGTCCTCCCGCGGGCCTGAGGGGTGTCCTCTACCGGAACGGCCCGGCGAAATTCCGGCGCCCCGGCGGTTCCGCCACTCACTGGTTCGACGGCGACGGCATGGTTCGGCGTTTCGCCATCGAGGATGGCCGGGCGGTGCTTTCCGCCCGCTTCGCCGACACGCCCAAGCGGCGCGTCGAAAGCGAAGCCGGAGCCATGCTTATCGGCGGCTTCGGCACGCCGGCCGCCCCGCGCGCCCGCGTCATGAGCAACGATGACGCGAATGCGGCGAACACGTCGGTCCTGGCGCGCGGGGGCAAGCTGTGGGCTCTCTGGGAAGGCGGCTCAGCCTGGGCGATGGATCCGGCCAGCCTGGAGAGCCTGGGGCCGGTCACCCTGCGGCCCGACCTGAAGGCCATGCCCTTCTCGGCTCACCCCCGCTACGAGCCGGACGGCCGCGTGTGGAACTTCGGACTGTGGGGCAAGCGCGCGATCATCTGGCGCCTTTCACCCACGGCGGAACTGGAAGCGGCCGAGGTGCTGGACCTGGACCGCGCGAGCTACTTCCACGATTTCACCGCGACCGAACGGCACATCATCCTCGTGCTCCAGCCATGGGTGCGCGAGGGAAACGGCGCCTCCTACGCTGAAAGCCTGCGCTGGCGGCCCGAACTGGGCACGCGGGTGCTTGTGCTGGACAAGGCCGATCTGACCCAACGGCGCGTCTTCGAACTTCCGGCCTTCTCCTATTTCCACCTCGGCGACGCCTGGGAAGAGCGAGACGGGACCATCCGATTCGACGTCTGTGCGTACCAGAACCCGGAGTTCGGACTGGAAGGCGCCCGCGGGCTTCTGCTCGGCAAGCTCGACCGGTCTCCTCCGGGGGTGCTGGCGCAGATCGCGCTCGGACCCGATGGCGCCGGCCGATATGCCCCCAGCAGCGCCGTGGCGGAGTTTCCCAAGAGCGACCCGCGCTTCGCGGGCCGCCCACGGTCCCTGACCTTCCACGTCGGCGGTGAGCGGGACAGGACGGGGCTCACTCCCCTGTCGAACATCCTCGCCTCGACCAACCTCCGAACGGGGGTCATGGACGCCCATGACTTTGGTCTGCGCCACCTGGTCGAGGAGCCGATCTTCGTGCCCCGGCCCGGTTCGGACCGGGAGGGCGACGGATGGCTGCTGGCGACCAGCATCAACCTGGACGCCAAAGCCACCGATCTGCATGTGCTCGACGCCAGCCGGATTTCGGCCGGGCCGCTCGCCACCTGGCGCGCGCCGACCGTCATGCCGGCCACCTTCCACGGCGCCTTCGTGCAGGGGGGAGCGAAATGACCGAGTACGCAGCCCTCCGGAGCGGCGGCAGGCCCTGGCGCACCCTCGCCGGCGTCGGCGCGACCCTGGCCCTGGTGACAGCGGCGATCGTCGCCTCGCCGGGGTCGATCCGCCCGGGCGAACTCGGCTTCGCGCCGCACGCCCCGGACTGGTCGGTGCTTGAACGCCAGAGCCTCGCCATCCAGGTCCACGTCGGCGCCGCCGCCGCGGCCTTTGTGCTCGGCCTCGTCCAGCTGCTCGGCCCCAAGGGAACCATGCCCCACCGGATCGTCGGCTGGAGTTGGGTGCTGGTGATGCTGACCGCTGCGATCAGCTCGATCTTCATCCGCCAGCTGAACCACGGGATGTTCAGCTTCATCCACATCCTCACCGGCCTGGCGCTGGTGAGCCTGCCGATGCTGGTCTACGCGGCCAGAAAGGGTGACATCGCAGCACACCGGAAACACGCTACAGGGTTGTTCGCGGGCGCGGTGCTGCTGGCGGGCGCGCTGGCGTTCCTGCCCGGCCGGGTGATGTGGGAACTGGTCCTGGGGTAGGCGACCGCTCCGTCATCCCCGGCGCCGCGCAACGGCATCAAGGGGACCCGGGCCCCGTCGGCCGCTCCACGCGAGCAAGTCTGCCTTGGCCCCCGGTTCGCCTGCGGCGGACTGAAGCGCCTACGCCCGCGCGCACAGGGCCCTGAAGCCGGCCGAGGCGAACCTAGCCATCCTCTCGTAGGCCATCACGAGGTCGCCCGACCGGCACAGCCCGCCCGACAGCCGGTCCAGCCGCCCCGTCTCGCCGAGCGTCAGCGTCAGGGCGCCCGAGAGGTTGTGGTAGGCCCAGTAGAGATCCTCGTCCCGCGACCCAGGGATGGCCTTCCTCAGCAGCTCCACCAGGCGGTGGACGACGGGGTCGAAGTAGCGGGTCATGGTCTCGCCGCCCCACACGGGGTTGGCGTTGGCCTGGGCGACAAGCGCGAAATAGTGCTTCCAGCCCGGCCCGCCCTTTTCGGCCCACTCCAGCGTCGGCCGAAGGAACGCCTCGATCACCCCCTCGGGCGTCATGGCGTCGCCCGCCTCGCGCTCATAGCGGTCGAGGGCCTCGAGCCGCTCCGAGTTGAGCACTTCGGCCCGCCTGAGGAACACGGCGTCGAACAGCCCGCGCTTGGCGCCGAAGTAGTAGTGCACGAGCGCCGTATCCACGCCGGCCTCGCGCGCCACCTCGCGGATCGTGACGCCGTAGAATCCGTGCTTCGAAAACAGGTCTTCGGCCACGTCGAGGATGGTTTCGCTGGCCGCCGCCGATTGCGCCCGTTTGGGTGGGCGGCCGCGCCTCGCCGGTGCGCGCCTGCGCTCGCCCGAAGCGGGGCTCGGCTTGGGGGTCTTGGCGGCCACGGTCTGCTCTCCGATCCGGTGCGTCAGCTTAGGCATGTGTGACCTGAAGTCACACTTTGCGAAATTCAGTTCCGCGCCTTGACTGTTCGTTTGACAGTTTCCCCGTCAAGGCTCAGTTTCGCCAGAAATCATCGAACGCTGAATTAAATGCGTTCTGTGGGTCGAGGACACGGACGCCGACAAGGGCGATCCCAGGGGAGAGAGACCATGAAATCGGTTTGGAAGGCCTCGCTGCTGGCCAGCGTCGCGTTTGGCGTAATGGCGACCTCGGCCGTCGCACAGGACGAGCCGGTCGTCACCGGCGAAGCGGCGTCCGAAGTCGAGGGCATCGTGGTCACGGCGCGCCGGACCGAAGAGTCCCTGCAGCGCGTTCCCGGCGCCGTCTCGGCGTTCTCCGGCGTCGCGCTGGAAGAACAGGGCGTCAACGACATCACCGACATCGAGGGACAGGTTCCCAACCTGAACCTCGCCCAGGGCCGCGGTTCGTCGGACGCCACCAACATCTTCATCCGCGGCGTCGGACAGCCTGACGCCCTCCAGACCTTCGACCCGGCGGTCGGCGTCTACATCGACGACGTCTACTACTCGCGCATCCGCGGCACCCAGTTCGAACTGCTGGATCTCGAACGTATCGAAGTGCTGCGCGGCCCGCAGGGGACCCTCTACGGCAAGAACACCATCGGCGGCGCCCTGAAGCTGGTCAGCCGCAAGCCGTCCGACGAGTTCCGCGCCATGGGCTCGCTGACCGTCGGCACCTACAACCAGATCGAAGCCCGCGCCTCGGTTTCCGGGCCCGTGGCCGACGGCCTCGCCGCCGGCCTCGCCGTGATGCACGCGCAGCGTGACGGATACGTCGAGGACCCGGTCACGAACGCCGAGTACAACGACCGCAACGTCACCGCCCTGCGCGGCCAGGTCGCCTGGGAACCCTCCGACAGCTTCCGGCTGGACCTGAGCGCCGACTATACGACCCAGGATACGGCCCTGACCGTCGGTCGGGCGGAAGCGCTGCTCTACCGCACCAACGTCCTGCCGATCTTCCTGCCCGCGGTGACCGTCCTGCAGCTCCCGCCCTCCGCTGGATCGGAGTACAATTTCCGCACCCGCACGACCCCCGGCCTGCCCAACAACATGGAGCTGGAGCACTGGGGCGCGTCGGCCGTGGCGACCTGGGACGTCAGCGACACCCTGACGATCAAGTCGATCACCGCCTACCGGGAACTCGACCACGACGACTTCATCGATATCGACGCCACCGAGTTCGAGCTGGGCGACGTCTTCGTGGGCGTCCGCCAGCGTCAGACGAGCCAGGAGTTCCAGCTCAACTGGGAAGCGGGCGACTGGACGGTCGTCAGCGGCCTCTACTGGCTGCGCGAGGAGATCCGCTCGCACCAGGAAGCCTACGCGGACGACCTGTTCACCATCCTGGACACGCCCGTCGGCTTCACGCGCTTCATCGACGATGACCTGCGCATGGACAGCATGGCGGCCTACATCAACGGCGTTTACCAGTGGACGGACGCGCTGCGGCTGACTCTGGGCGCCCGGATCACCCACGAAGAGAAGGACTACTTCCGGACCACGACCGTCGACTGGTCGAACGTACCGCTCGCCGTGGCCGCCTTCTTCCCGGACTCGACGTTCGCCTTCACCACGAACGACTCCTGGCGCGACTTCTCGCCGATGGCGTCGCTTGACTACCAGGTGAACGACGACGTGATGGTCTACGTTCGCGCCGCGAAGGGCTTCAAGTCCGGCGGCTTCAACGGCCGCGCGAACAACCCCGGCGAAGAAACCCCGTACGATCCGGAAACGGTCATCAGCTACGAAGCCGGCGTGAAGTCGCAGTGGTTCGACAACCGCGTGCGGGCCAACCTCGCCGTGTTCCACAACGACTACAGCGACTTCCAGGCCCGCATCTCGCAGTGCATCACCCAGCCGGGCTTCCCGGCCTGTCAGATCGAACTCACCGTTCTGAACGCGGGTGAAATGAACCTGTCGGGCGCCGAGCTCGAGCTGTTCGCGTCTCCCGTCGAGGGCCTGACCCTCGAAACCCAGATCGGCTACCTCGACGCCGAGTACGGCGAGTTCACCGACCTCCGCTTCCCGGGCGCCAGCCGCGCCTTCCAGACCCCCGCGTTCGCTCCGGAATGGACGCTGCGCTTCGCCGGCGCCTACGAGTTCGACCTCGGCGGCATGGGTGGGATCACGGTCGGCGCCGCGGCTCGCTACAAGTCGGAGCACGCGCTGGCGGTCGACAACACCGACCTGGCCGGCAACGAGTTCGCCAGCATGTGGCAGGACGATTACTGGCTGTGGGACGCCCGGGTGGTCTGGGAGTCCAACGACGGCCGCTTCACGGCGGGCGTCTACGGCAAGAACCTCGGCGACGAAGTCTACAAGACCGACGCCCAGGAGTTCTCCTCCGTCGGCGGCATCCAGACCGCCTACTACGGCGCCCCGCGCACGGTCAGCTTCACGGTCACGGCCCGCTACTGATCGATCGACGCTCGAAACCAGGCCCCCGGCGGAGACGCCGGGGGCTTTTTCGTATGATCAGTCGAGGGGCGCGAGGCCTTCGCGAAGCTGGCGCTTCAGCACCTTTCCCGTCGCATTGCGGGGCAGATGGCCGACAAGCCTGACCTCGGCGACGCGCTGGAAGCGGGCCACCCGCGCGTTGAGCCAGGCCTTCAACTCTTCGCCGGTCACGGCGTGCTCGCCGCGGAGAACGACGAAGGCCACCGGCGTCTCGCCCCACCGCCGGCTGGGGGCGCCGACCACCGCACACTCAGCCACCGCCGGGTGTGCGTAGAGTTCGGCCTCCATGTCGGCCGGATAGACGTTCTGGCCTCCGGACAGGATCATGTCCTTCTTGCGGTCCACCAGATAGAGGAACCCCTCCTCGTCGAGCCTGCCGATGTCGCCGCTGCGGAGCCAGGGCGATCCGGCCTCGTCGACCCACGTCGCCTCGGCGGTGGCTTCCGGGCGGTTCCAGTATCCGTCCATCGCGTAGCGGCTGCGGCCGACGATTTCGCCGGCCTCACCGGGCGGCACCGGCCGGTCTTCCGCGTCCAGAATGCGCAGGTCACAACCAGGCGTAGGCTTGCCCACTGACGTCAGCCTCCCCGGCGCGTCCTCCGGATCGAGGGTCGTGATCACTCCCTCGGTCGAACCGTAGAGTTCGATCAGCTTGCCGCCGAGCTTCTCCAGCAAGGCCGATTTCGCGCCGGCCGGCAGGGGCGATCCGCAGCACATGACCGCCTCCAGCGACGCGTGACTTGCGGGATCGGTGGGCCACTGGTCGAGCAGGCGCTGGTACATCACCGGCACCATGGACGTGTGGGTGACACTGCGCTCGCGAGCGAGTTCGAAGAAGCGCGCTGGATCGAATGCGGGCTCCAGGATCAGCCGCCCGCCAACCAGATAACTGCACAGCATGCCGACCCAGCTGATGTTCGAGTGCAGCCCGACCATGAGCAGCGTTCGGCAGCCGCTGCGGTAGCGCAGGGCGAGGGCGAGATCCTGGGCCCAGAAAGTTCGCTGCGCGTAGGTGTGGGCGATCCCCTTCGGCAGGCCGGTGGTGCCCGAGGAGTAGATAAGGTTGCAGACCCAGTCAGGCTGGATCCGCACGCCCGGGTCGTCGCTGACCTGGGCGTCGCGCCAGGCTTCATAACCCTCGCCCGCGACCAGAACGCCGCCGGCCGTGAAGCCTGCGCCGGGCAGTCGATCCCGATGCTCGGGCGTCAGGAACACGGCTTGGGCCCCGGCGTCGACGACCATCGCCGCCAGACTGTCATCGGTGCAGCCGGGATTCAGCGGCACAGCCGTCATCCCGGCGCGCATCAACCCGACGAGGACTTCGACCGTGGCCATGCGATTGGACATGAGCACCGCGACCCTGTCTCCGGGCCCGAGCCCGAGTGCGGCAAGGCCATGGGCCACCTGGTTCGATCGCGCGATCAGACCGGCCCAGTCGAGGCTCCCGGACGTGTCCTCCACGGCGATCTCGGAAGCGCGCCACCGGCCATGGAGGCCGAGCACCTCGGGCAGCAGAGGCGACCGGTTACGGAACGCGTCAGCCATGTCTCTCCTCCGAGTTTCATCCATTGATGAATTTTTTGGAGAGGAATTCAACCCTGGCGCTTTCCATTGTCCCACGGGCGGTTGCGTGGCTTTCGGACGCGTGCCATCAACGTTTCGAGCGTCGCCGCAAGAGCGCGTTCCGGAGGGAAGCCAGCATGAGCACGACCACCCCGGCCCCGATCGCCGATGGCGGGCAGGCGACTCCGCGCTACCGCGCCTGGGTGCTGTTCATCCTGGTCATCGCCTATACCTTCAACTTTCTCGACCGGCAGATCATCACCATCCTGGCGGTGCCGATCAAAACCGAGCTCGGTCTGAGCGACAGCCAGCTGGGCGCCATGGGCGGCATCGCCTTTGCGCTGCTCTATTCGACACTCGGCGTGCCCATCGCCTGGCTCGCGGACCGCTTCAGCCGCAGCTGGATCATGACCATCTCGCTGGCGGTCTGGTCCGGCTTCACCGCGCTGTGCGGCACGGCCACCAGCTTCAGCCAGCTGTTCCTCTACCGTATGGGCGTAGGCATCGGCGAAGCCGGCGGGGTCGCCCCGGCCTACTCCATGATCGCCGACTACTTTCCGCGCTCGAAGCGCGCCCGGGCGCTGGCGGTCTTCTCTTTCGGCATCCCCATCGGCACCGCGCTGGGCGTCCTGTTCGGCGGCCTGATCGCGTCCCACGTCAACTGGCGCACGGCCTTCATCATCGTCGGCGTGGCCGGCGTGGTGATCGCGCCCCTTTTCCGGCTGACCGTGAAGGACCCGGTGCGCGGCGGCGGCGACGCTGTCGTCGACCCTGCGGCGCCGGCGCCGAAGGCGCCGGGGTTCTTCAAGGTGCTCGGCGTCGTCCTGCCGAAGCCCAGCTTCTGGCTGCTCGCCTTCGGCGCCTCCGCCTCCTCGGCGTGCGGCTACGGCGTGGCCTTCTGGCTTCCGTCCTTCTTCGTTCGCAGCTGGGGCATGGGCCTGGAGCAGGTGTCCTGGTTCTACGCGGGCATCGCGTTCCTGGGCGGCGTGATGGGCATTGGCCTCGGCGGCCTGCTGGCCGACCGCTTCGGCGCCAAGTCGCGCGGGGCCTATCCGATGGTCCCGGCGCTCGCCTACATCATCGCCCTGCCGGTGTTCTTCTTCGCGGTGAACGCGCCCAACCTGTGGTGGGCCTTCTTCCTGTTCCTGATCCCCACAGGACTGAACCTGGCCTGGCTGGGACCGATCGTGACGGCGGTCCAGCACCTCGCGCCCGCCTCCATGCGCTCGACCGCCTCGTCGCTGTTCCTGCTGATCAACAACCTGATCGGGCTGGGCCTCGGCACCTGGTACTTCGGCTGGATGTCCGACCTGCTGCGGCCCCAGTACGGCGACGAGTCGATCCGCTACTCCATCTACACAGGACTGGGCTTCTACGTGCTGGCGTCGCTCCTCTTCTTCGCCGCCGCCAAGCGCCTGAAGAAGGACTGGGTCGACTAGTCGCGGGCCCTCGTCGGGGCGCGGTTGCGCCCCGGTTTCGCGCATGCGAATAAGCCCCCGCCCGGCTCCCGGCCGGGCTCCCTCCCCCGTGACTCCGCGACCGGTTACAGACGCCCCATGAACATTCACGAACACCAGGCCAAGGCCGTCCTGCGCGAATTCGGCGTGCCCGTCCCGCAAGGCGCCGCCGCCTTCTCCGCCCGCGAGGCCGAAACCGCCGCCAAGTACCTGACCGGCTCCAAGGTGTTCGTCGTCAAGTCGCAGATCCACGCCGGCGGCCGCGGCAAGGGCCGCTTCGCCGAACTCGGCCCGGACGCCAAGGGCGGCGTCCGCGTCGTCAAGTCGGTCGAGGAGGTGCGCGCCAACGCCGAGGAGATGCTCGGCAACACCCTGGTCACCATCCAGACCGGGCCGAAGGGCAAGAAGGTCACGCGCCTCTACATCGAGGAAGGCGCCGACATCGCCCGCGAACTCTACTTCTCGATGCTGGTTGATCGCGAGACCAGCCGCATCGCTGTGGTCGCCTCCACCGAGGGCGGCATGGACATCGAGGCCGTCGCTCACGACACGCCCGAGAAGATCCACACCTTCTCCATCGACCCGGCCACGGGCGTCATGCCCCACCACGGCCGCACCCTGGCCAAGGCGCTGCAGCTCGAGGGCGACCAGGCCAAGCAGATGTCCAAGATCCTTGGCCAGCTGTTCACCGCCTTCACGGCCAAGGACATGAGCCTGCTGGAAGTGAATCCGCTGATCGTCACCGGCGACGGCAAGGTGGTGCTGCTGGACGCCAAGATCAGCTTCGATTCCAACGCGCTCTACCGTCACCCCGAACTGGCCGACCTGCGCGACCTGTCGGAGGAGGACGAGAAGGAGATCGAGGCCTCCAAGTACGACCTGTCGTACATCGCGCTCGACGGCGACATCGGCTGCATGGTCAACGGCGCCGGCCTCGCCATGGCCACCATGGATATCATCAAGCTCTACGGGGCCGAGCCCGCCAACTTCCTCGACGTGGGCGGCGGGGCTTCGAGGGAAAAGGTGACCGCAGCCTTCAAGATCATCACCTCCGACCCGGCGGTGAAGGGCATCCTGGTCAACATCTTCGGCGGCATCATGCGCTGCGACATCATCGCCGAGGGCGTGATCGCGGCGGTGAAGGAAGTGGGCCTGCAGGTGCCCTTGGTGGTTCGCCTGGAGGGCACCAATGTCGAGAAGGGCAAGCAGATCCTCAACGAGAGCGGCCTGAACGTCATCTCCGCCGACGACCTCGCCGACGCCGCCGAGAAGATCGTCAAGGCCGTGAAGGGCTGAGGCCGCCAGGCCCGCCCCTCCCCACTCCCCCAGATTTCCGAGACATCCGCATGTCCATCCTCGTCGACAAGAACACCAAGGTCATCTGCCAGGGGATCACCGGTTCCCAGGGCACCTTCCACACCGAGCAGGCGATCGCCTACGGCACCGCCATGGTCGGGGGCGTGACGCCCGGCAAGGGCGGGACCCAGCACCTCGGCCTGCCGGTGTTCGACACCGTGGCCGAGGCCCGCGAGGCCACCGGCGCCGACGCCTCGGTAATCTACGTTCCGCCCCCCTTCGCCGCGGACTCCATCCTGGAGGCCATCGAGGCCGAGATCCCGCTGATCGTGTGCATCACCGAGGGCATCCCGGTGCTGGACATGGTCAAGGTGAAGCGCGCCCTGGTCGGCTCGAAGTCGCGCCTTATTGGGCCGAACTGCCCCGGCGTGCTGACGCCGGACGAGTGCAAGATCGGCATCATGCCGGGCAACATCTTCTCCAAGGGGTCGGTGGGCGTCGTGTCGCGCTCGGGCACCCTGACCTATGAGGCGGTGTTCCAGACCACCAACGCCGGCCTTGGTCAGACCACGGCCGTCGGCATCGGCGGCGACCCGGTCAAGGGCACCGAGTTCACCGACGTGCTGGAGATGTTCCTGGCCGACGAGGCCACCCAGTCGATCATCATGATCGGCGAGATCGGGGGCTCGGCCGAGGAAGAGGCCGCCCAGTTCCTGGCCGACGAGAAGAAGAAGGGCCGCTGGAAGCCGACCGTGGGCTTCATCGCCGGCCGCACCGCGCCTCCGGGACGCCGCATGGGCCACGCCGGCGCGATCATCTCGGGCGGCAAGGGCGGCGCCGACGACAAGATCGCGGCGATGGAGGCCGCGGGGATCCGCGTCTCACCCTCTCCGGCGGCGCTCGGCGCCACGCTGCTCGAGGTCCTGAAGGCCTGACGCCCAAAAAAAGCCAGGCCGACCCCTCACCAGCAATGACCCGTTAGAAAAAGAGACTATCTATACCGGCGACCCGGCCGGACCGGCCGGACGCCCTAGGACGATCAGGAAAAATGGCGGACGATTCCGGCCGGCTCAATCAGGTCTTCGCCGAGACCTCCTTCCTCTACGGCGGCAACGCCGCCTTCGTGGAGGGCCTCCACGAACGCTGGGCCTCCGATCCGGGCTCCGTCAGCCCGGCCTGGCGCGCCTTCTTCGACCAGCTGAAGGACGGCGCCGAGCAGGTCCAGTCCGCATCGCGGGCCGGCTCCTGGGGCCGGCGGGTGGACGTCGCCCGCGACGAGCAGCTCTCCGCCCTGGACGGCATGTGGCCCGCGGTCGAGGCCAAGGCCGCCAAGGGCATCCAGAGCCGCGATCCCGGCGCCACGCAGGACCAGATCCGCGCCGCCGCCCACGATTCCGTCCGCGCCCTGATGCTGATCCGGACCTACCGGATCCGCGGCCACCTGCACGCCAACCTGGATCCGCTCGGTCTCGAGCCGCCGATCCACAACGCCGAGCTCGAGCCTTCCTTCTACGGCTTCTCTGAAGCCGACATGGAGCGCCCGATCTTCATCGACGGCGTGCTCGGCCTGCAGGAAGCGACCCTGCGCGAGATCATCGCCATCCTGCGGCGCACCTACTGCGGCAACGTCGGCGTGCAGTACATGCACATCGCCGAGCCGGCGGAGAAGCAGTGGATCCAGGAGCGCATCGAGGGGCGCGACAAGGAGATTCACTTCACACCCGAGGGCAAGATCGCGATTCTCAAGAAGCTGATCGAGGCCGAGAGCTTCGAGCGCTTCCTGCACAAGCGCTTCCCCGGCACCAAGCGGTTCGGCCTGGACGGCGGCGAAGCCATGGTCCCCGCGCTGGAACAGGTGATCAAGCGCGGCGGCCACATGGGCGTGGACGAAATCGTGCTGGGCATGGCCCACCGAGGCCGCCTCAACGTCCTGGCCGCGGTGATGGGCAAGCCCTACCGGGCCATCTTCCACGAGTTCCACGGCGGTAGCTCGATGCCTTCGGACATCGAGGGTTCGGGCGACGTGAAGTACCACATGGGGGCCTCGTCCGACCGCGAGTTCGACGGCAACACCGTGCACCTGTCCCTGACGGCGAACCCCAGCCACCTGGAGATCGTCAACCCGGTCGTGCTCGGCAAGTCGCGCGCCAAGCAGTACTTCGACATGCAGCAGGACCCCTCGGTCGGCCGCGAGAAGGTCCTGCCGCTGCTGATCCACGGCGACGCCGCCTTCGCCGGCCAGGGCGTGGTGGCCGAATGCTTCGCGCTGATGGGGCTGAAGGGCTACCGCACCGGCGGCACCCTCCACTTCATCGTCAACAACCAGATCGGCTTCACCACCAGCCCGCGCAACTCGCGCTCCTCGCCCTATCCGTCGGATGTGGCGCTGATGGTCCAGGCCCCGATCTTCCACGTGAACGGCGACGACCCCGAAGCCGTGGTCTTCGCCGCCAAGCTGGCCACCGAGTTCCGCCAGACTTTCGCCAAGGACACGGTGGTGGACATGTTCTGCTACCGCCGCTTCGGCCACAACGAGGGCGACGACCCGACGTTCACCCAGCCGTTGATGTACGCCAAGATCAAGGACCACCCCTCGACCCGCGAGCTGTACGCGGATCGCCTGATCGACGAAGGGGTCGTCTCCCGCGCCGATGTGGACGGCTGGATCGCCGAGTTCGA
The DNA here is from genome assembly GCA_023432855.1 of Pseudomonadota bacterium. Classification (GTDB taxonomy): domain Bacteria; phylum Pseudomonadota; class Alphaproteobacteria; order Caulobacterales; family Caulobacteraceae; genus JAEZEZ01. The sequence continues at coordinate 26,392 of JAEZEZ010000101.1, forward strand.
CGCCTTCCTGGACGCCGAGATGGAGGCCGGGAAGACCTGGACCGCCAGCAAGGCCGACTGGCTGGACGGCAAGTGGACCGGCCTGGGCTTCCCGGACGAGGACGAGCGTCGCGGCGAGACCGCCGTTCCGGTCGAGACCCTCCGCGAGATCGGCCTGAAGCTGACGACCATCCCCGAGGAGGTGAACGCCCACCGCACCCTGCGGCGAGTGTTCGACCAGCGCCGCCAGACCATCGAACAGGGAACGGACATCGACTGGGCGACGGCCGAGAGCCTGGCCTTCGGGACGCTGCTGAGCGAAGGCTTCCCGGTCCGGCTGTCCGGCCAGGACAGCGTTCGCGGCACCTTCAGCCAGCGCCATTCCGGCATCATCGACCAGGTCACCGAAGAGAAGTACGTCCCCCTGGACCACCTGCGGGACGGTCAACCGGCCTTCGAGGCCATCGACTCGGCCCTGTCCGAGGAGGCGGTGCTGGGCTTCGAGTACGGATACTCGCTAACCGACCCCAACACGCTCGTGATGTGGGAGGCGCAGTTCGGCGACTTCGTGAACGGCGCCCAGGTGGTGATCGACCAGTTCATCTCGTCGGGCGAGCGCAAGTGGCTGCGCATGTCCGGGCTCGTGATGCTGCTCCCGCACGGCTACGAGGGCCAGGGACCGGAGCACTCCTCCGCCCGCCTGGAGCGGTTCCTGCAGGCCTGCGCCGAGGAAAACATCCAGGTGGCCAACTGCAGCACGCCGGCCAACTACTTCCACATCCTGCGGCGACAGATTCACCGGCCGTTCCGCAAGCCCCTCATCCTGATGACGCCCAAGAGCCTGCTGCGCCACAAGCGGGCGGTCTCCAGCCTCGCCGACATGGCGGAGGGTTCGGGCTTCCGTCGGGTGATGTGGGACGGCGCCGAAAGCGGCGCGGACGTCGGCGGCGTCAAGCTGAAGCCGGACGACAAGATCAGCCGCGTGATCCTGTGCTCGGGCAAGGTCTACTACGACCTGGTCGACGCGCGGGCGAAGGCGGGGCGTGACGACGTCTATCTCCTGCGGCTCGAGCAGTTCTATCCGTGGCCCATGAAGTCGCTGATGCAGGAGCTCGGCCGGTTCAAGAACGCGGAGCTCGTGTGGTGCCAGGAAGAGCCCAAGAACATGGGCGGCTGGACCTTCGTGGACCCGTGGCTCGAACTGACGCTGGAAAAGATCGACGTGAAGGCCAAACGGGCCCGCTACGTCGGCCGGCCGGCATCCGCGTCCACCGCTGCGGGCCTGATGAGCCGCCACATGAAGGAACTCGAGACCTTCCTCGCCGAGGCCTTCGCCTAGTCTTCAACCGCCGGCGGGGGTAAGACCCCCGCGACCTGAACAATCCGGAGCCCGACCAAATGGCCGACATCCTGACCCCCGCGCTCGGAGAGTCCGTGGCGGAGGCGACCATCGCCCGCTGGACCAGGAAGCCTGGCGAGGCGGTGAAGAAGGACGAGGTGCTGGTCGAGCTGGAAACCGACAAGGTCTCCCTCGAGGTCGCCTCGCCCGCCGACGGCGTGCTCGGCGAAATCTCCGCCAAGGAGGGCGACACCGTCACCCCCGGCGCCGTGCTCGGCAAGGTGACGGAAGGCGCCGCCGGCGCCGCCGCTGCGCCCGCCGCCGAAAAGACGCCCGCGCCCAAGGCCGCTGAAGCGCCGGCCAAGGCGCCGGCGGCGGCTCCCGCGGGCGAACAACCCCTCGCTCCGTCGGTCCGCCGCATCGTCGCGGAGAACCAGCTCGATCCGTCGACCATCCAGGGCACGGGCAAGGACGGCCGCATCACCAAGGGCGACGCCCTGTCGGCCCTGTCGGGCGACGCCGCGCCGAAGGCGGCTCCGGCCCCTTCGCCCGCCGCCGCGCCTTCGGCCCCGCGCGAGACCGGACCCCGTGAGGAGCGCGTGCGGATGACGCGCCTGCGCCAGACCATCGCGCGCCGCCTGAAGGAATCCCAGGACACTGCCGCCATGCTAACCACCTTCAACGAGGTGGACATGAGCGCGGTCATGGGGCTGCGCGCCAGCTACAAGGAAGCCTTCGAGAAGCGCCACGGCGTGAAGCTCGGCTTCATGGGCTTCTTCGTGAAGGCCGTCGTCGCCGCCCTGAAGGACATCCCGGCCGTCAATGCCGAGATCGACGGCACGGACATCATCTACAAGAACCACTACGACATCGGGGTCGCCGTCGGCACCGAGAAGGGCCTCGTGGTTCCGGTCCTTCGCGACGCCGACCAGCTGGGCCTTGCGGGCATCGAGAAGGGCATCGGCGACCTGGGCAAGCAGGCGCGCGACGGCACGCTGTCGCTGGAGCAGCTGCAGGGCGGGACCTTCACCATCTCGAACGGCGGCGTCTACGGCTCGCTGATGTCGACGCCGATCCTGAACATGCCGCAGTCGGGCATCCTGGGCATGCACAACATCGTCCAGCGCCCGATGGCCGTGAACGGCCAGGTGGTGATCCGCCCGATGATGTATCTGGCGCTCAGCTACGACCACCGCATCGTCGACGGCAAGGAAGCCGTGACCTTCCTGGTGCGGGTGAAGGAATACCTCGAGGACCCGAACCGGTTCCTGCTGGACGTCTAGGTTGGCGCCCATCTTCCACCTGTCGATCTCGGTCTCCGATCTCGACAGGACGCGCGCCTTCTACGAACAGGCGCTCGGCGCCCGCGTCGGCCGCGCGACCGACCACTGGATCGACCTGTGGCTCTTCGGCGCCCAGCTGACCGCCTACCTGCGGCCGACCGCGGTCACGCCCTCGCCTTTCCGCGAGGCCCAGCACTTCGGCGCGACCATCGCCTGGGACGACTGGCCCGCGCTGGTCGAGCGCGCGGGCGCTGTGGCCGGCGGGTTCGCCAGCGAACCGGTGCGGGACGAGTCGACGGCCAAGGCCATGATCGCCGATCCCGACGGTTATCTCATCGAGGTGAAGGCCTACGTCGATCCAGCGGCGCTGGCGCAACCGGCGGACTGAGCTAGGCTGGTCCCATGGGACTGGTCGTGATCGCTCGATACGACGATCTGCCCTCCGCGCGCCTGGCGGAGAGCTTCCTGGTCAACGCCGGTCTGTCGGCGCATCTGTCGGACCACAGCCTGGTTTCCATCGACCCGTTGATGGTCCGCGCGCTTGGAGGCCTTCGGCTCGCAGTGCCGGCGTCCGAGGCTGAGGTGGCGACCGGACTCCTTTCCCGGGCGTCCGCCGGAGAGTTCGCCGAGGTCGTCGAGGAAGACGAGGCCGCCGAGGCTCGGGCGCCACTTCCCTGGCCGGTGGCCGTCGCCGCGGTCCTGGCCACGGGTGATGCGATTGGATACGCGGCAACCAAGCGCTCCGTCCGCAACTGGGTGGATGCAACCGGACTGGGACTGGTTCTGCTGATGGCTGCAGTCGCGATCGGCTACTTGCTGTTCGACCTCGGCGAACGCCTCCTTCTGCTCCTGCAGCCCTCGCCCTAGCTAAAACCCCCCGCGTCGTGTATTGGGCGCCGCTTCCTCCCCACGCTCCTGCCCTAAGGACCGCGGCCGGCCCCGTCGCCCGCGCCTTGACCCGAGTCCCGAATGAACCTCCGCAACGTCGCCATCATCGCCCACGTCGACCCCGGCAAGACCACGCTGGTCGCCCAGCTTCTGGCCCAGTCCGGCGTGTTCCGAGCCAATGAGGCGACCACCGAGCGCGCCATGGACTCTAACGACCAGGAGCGGGAGCGCGGCATCACCATCCTGGCCAAGGCCACCTCGGTGCTGTGGAACGGCAAGGCCGGCGAGACCCGGATCAACATCATCGACACCCCCGGCCACGCCGACTTCGGCGGCGAGGTC
>JAEZEZ010000129.1 GCA_023432855.1 Pseudomonadota bacterium
GGTTCGCTCCGGACCGCCAGCGTCAGCGGGTCGGCCCCGCCGCCGCCGGCCTGGACCAGATAGACGGCCAGGGCGACGGCGCACGCCGCGAGGCCGGCTGCGGCGATGCCGACGCGGCGCGTCCGCCGCCATGGCGCCTCGGACATCGACCGATCATAGGTTTCGAGCGGCAGGGTCAGCCGGTAGCCGACGCTGCGCGCGGATTCGACGCCGTCCCGCAGACCCAGTCCGGCAAGGCTGTCGCGCAGCATCTTGGCGCGCTGCTTGATCGTCTCGCGCGAAACCTGCGCATTCCAGACCCGCTGTTCGATCTCGGCGAACGGGACGGGCTCCGGCGCGCGCTCCCCGAGCAGCCGCAGAAGCCGGAACGACAGGTCGGGCAGCCTCGCCTCCCGGCCGTTGTAGCGGACCGTGCGGCGAGCGTCGCAGACCTCGAGCCCCGGCGCGTTCCTATCGTCGCACGATGTCATTGATAACGCAGGACGTTTGCCATCCTTCACCAATCTTTTCTTGCCGTCGCGGCCGGCCGCCAGCGGTGATGTGGATCGACACGTTACGGCGAAGGTGAGGAGATTATCGTGCGGTTTTCAAGGCGGAAGGTCGCGGGCTGCGTCGCGGCATGGCTCTGCGCGCCGGGGGCGGCGGCGGCGCCGGGACCCGATGGCGCGCTCGACGCCGCAGGCGTCGCGAATACCCTGCTCGAGGCGGTGGCCGAAGCCAGCGGCGTGCCGGGGATGTCGGCCGCAGTCGCGGAGTCCGGCCGCGTGGTGTGGGCTGGAACGGCCGGGTCGCGAGACCTCGAGCGCGGTCTCCCCGTGGTTTCCGAAACGGCCTTCCGGCTGGCCAGCGTCTCCAAGCTGATCACGGCCACGGCCGCCGTGAAGCTGCAGGACGAGGGCCGGCTCGATCTCGACGCCCCGGTGCGGGACACGGTCGACTATCTGAACACCGCCTGGCCGGACATGTCCGCCCGTCAGCTGGCGGCCCATACCTCGGGTCTCCCGCACTATCAGGGCGTCGACGCGGATCGCGGCGGTCGGTCGTTCGCCTCGGTTCGCGAGGCGGTCGCCCTGTTCGACGGCCGCCCCCTGCTCTCGCCGCCCGGCAGGCGGTATGCCTACAGCTCATGGGGCTACACCCTGCTCAGCGCCGTCGTCGAGGAAGCTGCCGGCGCGCCCTTCCTCGATCACGTCGCCCGGGAAGTCACGGCCGGCCTCGCCATCGTGCCGGACACCGATCCCGCCGGCCCCACCGACGCCACGGCCTACGAGATCGAGACCGGCCGGCCAGTTCGGGCCAAGCCGCACGACTACAGCTATTCCTGGGGCGGTGCGGGATTCCGCGCCTCCGCCTCCGCCGTGGCCCTGTTCGGCGACCGCGTGATGTCGCCGGGCTTCCTGTCGGACGCAGCGCGCGAGTCCATGTGGGCGCGGTCGACCACGACGGACGGCGAGCCCGTCACGGAGCGCGACAGCCAGGTCGCCTTCGGCTGGCGCATCGCTTCCTCCATCGACGGCGAGCGCATGGCGCACCACGCCGGCGTGGCCATCGGGGCCCGCAGCGTCCTGCTCGTCTATCCGGAGCGGCGGGTGTCCGTCGCCCTGCTCTCCAACGCCTCCTGGATCTCGTCAATCGAGCGCACGGCCGAGATGATCGCCGCGCCGTTCCGCGCGCCGCCGACGGCCGGCGCCGGCGCCGCCTGCCCGGTCGGGGCGAGGGCGTTCGCGGGGACCTTCCAGGGGGCGCCGGTGATCGGGACCGCCCGTTTCCGACTGGAACGCGGCCTGTGCCGCGGATCGATCTCCGCCGACAATGCGCTCGGCGCCTGGCTGAACGGCTTTCCGCAGAACCAGGTTGCCGCCTTCCAGGTCATCGCGTTGCGCGCGGACGGCCGCCTCGACCGCGCCGCCTTCGTCTCGCCGATCGGCGCCCACGAGGTGCGGCGCGGACCCGGGGGCGCCCTTCAGGTCGACTTCGGGGGCGAACGGCGCCTGGAAGTGGTGGTGCGATGAACCCCCGCCTGACGGATCGCCCACGACGGCCGTACTTTCGGGTCGGCCGGCTTTCAGGGCCCCACCGGGGCGCCTCGCCGGCCGTCGGCCTGCGTATCCTGGCCCTGCTCGCGCTCGGCCTGTCGCTCCTGCTCGCGCCGGTCGGGGCCCGGGCGGCGTCCTGCGGTCCCGAGGCGGAGATCCGCGCCGTGGCCGCCGCCTTCCGGCAGGCTATCGTCGACAAGGACGAGACCGCCTTCCTCGCCCTCTTCCTCGACCCGTCCACGGCGACCTGGGTCTCCGTCGAGAGCGATCCCAGGCTCGCGGCCACACGGGGCTCGGGCGAACCGGACCGTGACAAGGTGCTGGCCGGGCCCGGGCGGACGCCGCAGTCCTTCATCCGCAGGATTGTCGAAAGCCTGGCTCGGCACGACGAGACGATGGGCGCGCTGCAGATCGCCACCGACGGCGAAATCGCCTCGGTGCATTTCGACTTCGTCTATCTGCGCGACGGGCGGCCGGTCACGACCGGCGAAGAGGCCTGGCTGCTGGTGCGGACGACGGCGGGATGGCGGATCGTCTCCGTGGTCTGGTCGAAGCGGTAGGAGCGGACCACCGGGGGTGGCGGCGATCTCAGGCCGCCGCCGCCGGCTTCTGCCGGTCCGACATGGCGGCCCAGCCCGTCTCGAACACGGTCTTCAAGAGAGCCAGCAGCACGATGGCGTAGGCCGGCGCGCCGGTCTCGATGATCACGAAGGCGCCGCCGATGACGGTCAGGTGCATCACGAAGATGCGGCCGTAGGGCGCCATCATCTGGCTGTTGAGGTCGGCGGTCTCCCACCCCTTCGAGCGCATCCAGTCGATCAGCGCGGCCGCATGCAGGGCCGACAGCGCCAGCACCGTCGCCAGGAAGGACCAGCGCTCGCTCCAGAACTGGGCGAAGGTCGCGGCCGGGTCCGGGTTGCCGACCACGCCGCCGATGACGAAGGCGAAGACCCCGTGGACCAGGGTGAAGATGCCGTAGTGCATGGCGAAGAAGCCGGTTGTGGCGGCCGGGCCGGGGCGGGCGCCGCCCTTGCGCTCGATGGCGCGGAGCTTCAGCGCGGTGACGACGCCGACGACCACGTTCTCGACCCAGTAGAGGACGAGCAGGGTGAGCGCGCTCCAGCCCAGCCACAGCACGCAGGCGGCGGGGATCAGGTTGAAGACGAGGACGACGAGGATCGGGGGCCTCTTCCAGAAGCCCCCGAGCAGTCCGAGCGCGAAGACGGCGAGGCGGTCCATGTCAGGCCGCCCGGCTTCCCGCCGCTAGTTCTTGGCCGGCGCCGTGGAGCCGCTGGGCGGCTGCTGCGGGCGGGCGGTCTGCACCGTCGAGTTTTCAATCAGCGGCTGGCCCGCCGCGCCGTCGATCGGGGCCTGTCCGGCGGGGCCGCCGGCGTCCCCGGTGGCGGTCGGGGCCTGGCTGGCGCCGCCGGATTCGGCGGTGGTCACGCCCGCGGCGCCCGCGGGAGCCCCGGCCTGGCGGGCGGGATCGGGGGCCGGGATGGCGTAGCCGGTGGAGCCCTGGGACCGCAGCCAGGCGATCAGGGCGACCCGGTCCTCCTGCTTCTTCAGGCCGGCATAGGACATCTTGGTGCCGGGCACTTCACGCGCCGGGGCGGCGAGGAACTCGTCGAGCGCGTCATAGCTCCAGTTCGGCGTAGAGCCGGCGTGGGCCTTCATGGCGTCGGAATAGGCGAAGCCGGGACGGCTGGCGACCGGCGCGCCGACGATGCCGTTGAGCGCCGGGCCGATGCCGTTGGCGTCGAGCTTGTGGCAGGAGGCGCACTTGGCGAACTGGCGCTCGCCGGCGCTGAGGTCGGCGATCGGCAGCAGCGTGCCCCAATCCGGCGGCAGCTCAGGCGCCGCGGCGCCTTCCTCCTCGATGGCCACCTCGATGGCGTAGCCCATCTTCTCCGGCGGCTGCACGGCGTAGACGCGCGAGGACACCTCGCGCACGCCGAGAATGACCAGCCCCGTGGCCAGGGCTGCGCCGAAGATCTTGTTCCACTTGAGGTCGCCGCTCATGCGAGTTCGTAAGCCCTGTAAGCCGGATTCTTGCGCCCGGCTCTCTTACACGCTACCGCCGCTGGCGCAACTCAACAGACGAAGCCCGCGTGAACCCCGTCGTCGTCATCCCCGCGCGCATGGCCGCGACGCGCCTTCCCGGCAAGCCCCTGGCCGATATCGGCGGCAAGCCGATGATCGTGCGCGCCTGGGAACAGGCGATGGCCGCCGACGTCGGGCCGGTGGTGGTCGCGGCCGGGGATCCCGAGATCGCCGAGGCGGTCGCGGCGGCCGGCGGGACCGCGGTGCTGACCGATCCGGACCTGGCCTCGGGCTCGGACCGGGTGCTGGCGGCGCTGGCCGAGGTCGACCCCGACTGGACCCATGACGTGGTCATCAACCTGCAGGGCGACATGCCGTTCGTGGAGCCGGACGTGATCCGCGCCCTGCGCGACCTGTTCGAGGACCAGCCGGCGTTGGGCATGGGCACCCTGGTGGCGCCCGAGGCCTCGCCGGCGGACCGGACGAACCCGGACGTGGTCAAGGCGATCCTGGCGCTCGCGCCGGGCGCGCGCCAGGGCCGCTGCCTCTACTTCACGCGCTCGACCCTCTATGGCGACGGGCCGGTGTGGCGCCACATCGGGCTCTACGGCTACACCCGCCGGGCCCTGACCCAGGCCTATGAGGCCGCCCCACCGACGCCGCTGGAGAAGCGCGAGAAGCTGGAACAGCTGCGCGCGCTGGAGCTGGGGGTGGATATCTGGGCGGCTGTGGTGGACGCGCCGCCGCTGTCGGTGGACAGCCCGGCCGACCTCGAGGCGGCGCGCGCCTTCGCACGCGCCTCGGCCGGGGGCGGCGCATGAAGCCGTCGATCGCCTACCAGGGCGAGCCCGGCGCCTTCAGCCACGAGGCCTGCCTGACGTGGTTCCCGGACCACGAGCCCGAGGCCTGCCCGACCTTCGAGGACGCCTTCGACGCGGTGCAGTCGGGCCGCTGCGCGCTGGGCATGATCCCGGTGGAGAACTCGGTGGCGGGGCGGGTGTCGGACGTCCACCATCTGCTGCCCAAGTCCGGGCTGAAGATCGTCGGCGAGCATTTCCTGCCCATCCGCATGCAGCTGATGGCCAACCCCGGGGTGAAGCTGGACGACCTGGAGGTCGCCGCCAGCCATCCGATGGCGCTGCTGCAGTGCCGCCGCACCCTGCGCAGGCTCGGGCTGAAGGCCCAGGTGGTGGCTGACACCGCGGGCTCGGCCCGGATGCTGGCCGAGGAGCCCGACCCCCGCCGCGCCGCCATCGCCTCGGCCACGGCGGCGGAGCTCTATGGCCTGACCATCCTGAAGCGGAACATCGAGGACGCGCACGGCAACACGACGCGATTCCTGGTGCTCACCGCCGAGGCGGAACCGGCGCCCCCGCCGGCGGGCGTGCCCTGCGTGACCAGTTTCGTGTTCAAGGTGAAGAACCAGCCGGCGGCGCTCTACAAGGCGCTGGGGGGCTTCGCCACCGGCGGGCTGAACATGGTCAAGCTGGAGAGCTACACCGAGGACGGCGGCTTCGCCTCGACGGTGTTCTACAGCGAGGTGGAGGCCAGGCCCGACGACCCCGCCGCCGCCCGCGCCTTCGACGAGGTCCGCTACTTCTCCAGCCGCTTCGAGATCCTGGGGGTCTATCCCTCGGACCCGGCGAGACGGGGTGAGGCGCGGTAGCGCTCTTTCCCTCTCCCATGGAGAGGGCTGGCTCCACGTACCGGAGCTGCGATAGCAGCGCAGGTCCACGTGGAGGGAGAGGGGGCGGGACGCCTGCCAAAAGGACGTAATCCCTCATCCCTCACGCAAGGACCTGCGGCGCTTCGCGCCTCCGGTGCGTGAGCCTCCCTTCTCCCTCCGGGAGAAGGTTTCTATCCCTCGAAACCATCCACCCAAGCCTGCATCAGGGTGCGGGCGATGGCGAGGCGGGGCGGGGGGAGGACGCCGTCCCAGCCGGTCTCGCCGTCGAGCACGCGGCGGAGCTCGTCGCGGGTGAACCAGCGGACGGCTTCCAGTTCGGTCTGGTCGGGGCGGGCGTCGTCGTCGTCGACCTCGGCGATCAGGCCGATCATCAGGTTGGAGGTGAAGGGCCAGGGCTGGCTGGAGTGGTAGGCGACCCGCACGGCGGTGAGGCCGGCCTCCTCCTTCAGCTCGCGCGCGCAAGCTTCCTCGATGGATTCGCCGGGCTCGAGGAAGCCGGCCAGGGCCGACATGCGGCCTTTGGGCCAGGCCGCCTGGCGTCCCAGCAGGCAGCGGTCGCCGAACACCGGCAGCATGATGGTCACCGGATTGACCCGCGGGAAGTGTTCGACCCGGCAGGCGGGGCAGACCCGCCGCCAGCCGCCGTCGGCCGGTTCGCTCGGCTTGCCGCAGGCGGAGCAGAAGCCGTGGGCGTCGTGCCATTCGATCAGGCTCTTGGCTGTGGCGGCGATGGCGGCCTCCGGCCCCGGCAGCAGCAGGCCCGCGCCGCGCATCTCCTGGAACCGTCCGAGCCCCTGCAGCGGTCCCGCCGACGGGTCCAGGCCGGTCTCGAAGTCGACGGCGAAGACGGGGGCTCCCTTCCACAGGCCGAGGAAGACGGCGCGGTTGCCCGAGGCCTGCTCGGCCATGTCGAGGCGCAGGTAGGCGAGGCGCTCGCCGCCGGCGGCGTCCGGCTCCACCAGCACCTCGCCCTGCCACAGGACGATGGCCATGGCCTCGGACGAGGCGCGCTGTTCGTCCAGCCAGTCCTCCGAGCTGCGCCGCTCGGCCGCCCGGTCGAGGGGATTGCCGGCGAAGACGTTGACGAAGCGCGAGAGGGGCATGGGGCGTATCTAGGCCGCGCCGCGCGGGGGCGCCAGCGCGGCGCGCACGCCCGGACGGGCAGGGTTTGTCGTTCCCGGTTCCTCTCGCGCCCCGCGCCCGCTAAACCCCGCCCATGACCGACGCCTCGCCGCCGCAGAAAAAGGGCTGGTTCGCCCGCCTGACCGAGGGCCTCACCCGCTCGTCGCAGCAGATGACGGACCAGGTCGTCTCGACCTTCGTCAAGCAGCCGCTGGACCAGTCGAAGATCGACGAGCTGGAGGAGATGCTGATCGAGAACGACCTCGGCCCCGCCGCGGCGGCGCGCATCGCCGAGCGCTTCGCCGAGCTGAAGTTCGGCAAGGTGTCTGACGAGACCGAGATCAAGGAGGCCCTGGCCGAGGCCGTGGCCGCCGAGCTGATCCCCCGCCAGGATGTGTTCGACCCGCTGGGCGGGCCGCGGCCGTTCGTGGTGCTGTTCGTGGGCGTCAACGGCTCGGGCAAGACCACCACCCTGGGCAAGATCGCCGCCGACCTGGTGCGCAAGGGCGCCAAGGTCATGGTGGTGGCGGGCGACACCTTCCGCGCCGCCGCCGTCGAACAGCTGCAGGTGTGGGCCGACCGGGCCGGCGCCGACTTCGTCTCGCGGCCCAACGCCGACGCCGCCGGCCTGGCCTACGACGCCTACGAGCGGGCCAGGGCCGAGGACTACGACGTGGTGCTGATCGATACGGCGGGACGGCTGCAGAACAAGCAGGCGCTGATGGACGAGCTGCTGAAGATCGTCCGTGTGCTGAAGAAGGTGGACCCCGAGGCGCCGCACGAGACCCTGCTGGTGCTCGACGCCACGGTGGGCCGCAACGCGCTGGCCCAGGAGCAGATCTTCGGCCGCACCGCCTATGTCACCGGCGTGGTGATGACCAAGCTGGACGGCACCTCGCGCGGCGGGGTGCTGGTGCCGGTGGCCCAGGCCTCGGACGCGCCCATCAAGCTGATCGGGGTGGGCGAGGGGATCGACGACCTGCAGCCGTTCGACGCGCGGGCCTTCTCGCGCTCCCTCGTCGGCCTCGGCGCCGAGGGACAGCGATGAGCGGCGCGGAAAAACCCAGGGCGCCGGAGTGGGTGCGCCAGGCGGTCGACTTCGGGGCGCTGGCCGCCTTCCTGGTGACTTTCGGGGTGCTGCGCCTGCGCGGGGTGGACAGCAGCGAGGCGATGCTGACGGCCACCTGGGTGCTGATGGGGGGCTCGGCCATCGCGCTGACGGTCGGCTGGCTGATCGAACGGCGGCTGGCCCTGATGCCGGCGGTTACCGGCGGCTTCGCCCTGGTGTTCGGGGCGCTGACGGTGATCTTCCAGGACCCCAGCCTGATCAAGATCAAGATCAGCGTGCAGAACGCCATCTTCGCCATCGCCCTGATCGGCGGGGTGCTGATGGGCAAGAACCCCGGCAAGGCGGTGCTGGGCTCGGCCATACAGATGTCGGACGCGGCCTGGCGCATCCTGACCCTGCGCTACGGCGGCTATTTCGCCACGGTGGCCGTGGCCAACGAGATCATCTGGCGCACCCAGACCGACGACGTGTGGATCATGTTCCGCGGCGTGCTGTGGATCGCCGCCCTGGTGTTCGCCGGCTCGCAGGTGCCCTTCATGATGAAGCACATGCAGGTCCCCGACGCCGACCGCACGCCGGAGCCGCCCGACACCGGGCTCTAGGCCGGGTTGGAATAGGGGGCGAAGACGGCCTGCTCGCGGCTGTCGAGCCAGGCGCGAAGCGCCCTGTGCACGGTGGTGAAGGCCAGGTCCTCCCACGGGATCTCGTCCCAGCCGTAAAGCGCGACCTCCAGGCTTTCGGGCCCGGCGGCGGACCCGCCCAGCAGGCGGGCGCGCTGGAACACGTGCACCTGGGCGCGCGCGGTGACGTCGTAGAGGGCCAGCACCGCGTCGCACTCGACCTCGGCGCAGGCCTCCTCGCGGATTTCGCGGCGGGCGGCCTCGCGGGTTGTCTCGCCGGTCTCCATGAAGCCCGCCGGCAGGGTCCAGTAGCCGCGGCGCGGATGGATGGCCCGCCTGCACAGCAGGATCTTCACCTGGTCGAGCGGCACGGCGCCGGGGCCGTGCGGCGGGCCGTTCTCGGCCCAGGCGACCACGGCGCCGGCGACGATCTTCGGATTGACGTAGTCGACGAAGCCGCAGCGGTCGCACACCTGGCGCTCGCGGTCCTCGCCGGGCGGGATGCGGGTGGAGAAGGACGGCTCGATCTTCAGGGTCATGGGCCGACCCTGCGGCGATCAGACCTTGATGTCGAGCAGGGATCCGGGGCGCAGGGGCCGGTCGGGCGCCGGCGTTGACGCGGCGGCCTGCATCGCCTGGGCGGCCTGCATCGGCTGGGCCGCGGCGGCGCGCGGCGGGGGCGCGGCGGCGGGCGTCGCCTGGGCCGTCGTCATGGCCTGGGAGAAGCAGGCGCGCTGGGCGGCGCGGGCCGCG
>JAEZEZ010000012.1 GCA_023432855.1 Pseudomonadota bacterium
CGGCGCCGGCCTCGGCGAGGGCGCGCCGGATGCGCGACAGGCGCGGGCCGGCGTCGGCCAGGACGGGCGGCAGCCGGTCCCGATCGAGGAACAGCAGCCCCTGGAGGAAGACGGAGCGCAGGTGAACCTCCACCCCGAGGTCGGCCAGCGCGCGCAGCGTCCCGTCGCGCACGGGGCGCTGGTCCAGCAGGGAGCAGGGCAGTTGCACGAGGTCGGGCCGGAAGCGCCGCGCGAGCAGGACCGGTTCGTCGGCGCCGTAGACCGAAACGCCGATCTTCTGGAACAGGCCCTGATCCTTGAGGCGCTGAAGGCGCGCCCAGAGGGCCGGGCCATCGGGCCCGAGCAGGTCCTCTGCAGAGTTGACGAGCAGGGCGTGACCTCGCGGCAGTCCCATGCGCTCCAGCGAGCGCCGGGCGCGGGCTTCGACCCGGTCCAGGCCTTCGCTGAGCGGAAGGGTGCGGGTCACAACCCGGAACGGGCTGGGGAAGGGCCAGCTCTGGCCGAGCACGCGTTCGGAATCGCCGTAGCAGGGCGCCGTGTCGATCACGGCCAGCCGGTTCACCGCGGCCGTATCGAGGATCAGGCGCACCTCGTCTTCCGGCACCCGGCCGCGGGCGTTGGACACGCCATAGTCCAGGCCGAACTGGGCGGCGCCCAGTCCAAGGTCAGCGCGGCGGGTCATCGCGACAGCGCGCTCCGGCGGAGCCGCCGGGTGAACGCGCCCTGGGAGGCGCGCTCGACAAGCCCGGGCAGGACGGCGTCGTAGGCCGAAAGCAGGCGCGCGACCGCGGCCTCGCCGGTGGCCATGGACGGCACGTGGGCGCCGAAGCTCAACACGCCGTTGGCGTAGAGCCCTTCGGCCAACGCCGCCTCCAGCGTGTCCGTATCGAGGTCTTCGAACGGGCGCGCGGCGATCAGGCTCCAGGACGGGTCGCCGAACAGGCCGAACCAGGCGTCGGCGCCAGTGGCGCGGAGGCGGGCGTCTATTTCGGCTTCGATCTCGGCGCCGCGCAGGGTGAGGCTGTCGGCCACATCGTCGCGGGCGATCCGCTCGAGGGTCGCGCAGGCGGCGGCGAGCGCCCCGACAGGAACCCCCGCTCCGCTGGAACCCAGGCACTGCATGGCGTCCACCCGGCCGGTCACGGCGGCGATCGGCCGGCCGTTGGCGAGCGAGGGGCCGAGCAGGGCCAGGTCGGGGACGACCCCATGCATGGCCTGGGCGCCGCCAGTGTGCATGCGGAACGCGGTGCGGCTCTCGTCAAACAACAACAGGGCGCCTTCGCGCGAAGTGAGGCGGCGGGCCGCCAGCAGGAAGGCCTTTTCCGCCTCCATCGGGCGGATCACCACGGCCGCCACCTGTCCGGCGTGCCGATCGAGCGCAGCCGACAGGGCGTCGACGTCGCCCGTCGCCACCGTGTCGTCGTCGCAGAAGAAGGCGCCGTCCCGGCCCGTCAGGGCTTTCGCCGCCGTGAGGGCGTCGGCCATCGCCGCATTGAGAGAGGAGCGGAAGGCGACGGCTTCAGCGCAGGGGAGGAAGATGCCGATCCGCTCGGCCGCTTCGGCCTGGAGGCGGCGGCCGTCGTCGGCTCCGGCGACCGCGCTTTCCACGCGCGCGTCGGCCCACCCGAGCAGGACGGCTCCTTCCGCATTGCAGATGTCGAGGCGCTCGACGCCGGACCGGTCCTTGACCAGGGCGCCGACGGCGGAGCGCGCGGCCTTCAGGGCCGCGGCGTAGGTCGGAACGCCGCCCCTTGCCCTGGCGGACGCGCCGGCCGTCCTTGCGGCGAGATGGGCTTCGGCCCTCGCCATGGGCTCCCCTCCGACGGTTGCATCGTCGAGGGTGAGCGTCGCCGGGAAACCTTAAGGAACCGCTGAGTTGTTCAATTCTGGGACTCGAAGATGCGGCTGAAGTCCTCCGGACCCGCAACCGTCACGTCGAGGTCGTTCACCAATCCGTCCCCCAGGGAATAGACCCAGCCATGCACGGAGAGCGGCTGGCCCCGCTTCCAGGCGCGGGTGATGAACGGGTTGGAGGCCACGTTCCTCACCTGACGGATCACGTTCAGTTCGCATAGCCGGTGGTGCCGGTGAGGCTCCTCCAGGGCGGCGAGTTCCTGGCGATGGTCGTGGGCCGTCTCCCGGATGGGCGCCAACCAGTGGTCGATCAGCCCATGGTCCTTGTTCTCGACCGCAGCGCGCACGCCGCCGCACCCATAGTGACCGACGACGAGGATGTGCTCCACACCCAGCACCTCGACGGCGAACTGCAGCACCGAAAGGTAGTTGGCGTCTTGGGGCGGCGCGAGATTGGCGACATTGCGGTGGACGAACATCTCGCCGGGGTCGAGCCCCACGATTTCATTGGCGGGCACCCGGCTGTCGGAGCAGCCGATCCAGAGGTAGTCGGGCGCCTGCTGGCTGACGAGCCGGGCGAAGAAGTCGGGGTCGACGCGCTTCTTGCCTTCGGCCCAGGCGCGGTTCTTGGTCTTTAGATCGTCGAGCATCAATCGGCGTCCGGTTGGCGATCGGGGTGGGCGGCCTGGAAAGCGGGATGCGCAGCGGCCTGCGCTTCCACTTCCATGATCCGTGGATAGGGGGCGAGATCTACCGCGAAACGGCGCGCGGAGTAGATCTGCGGGACAAGGCAGCAATCGGCCAGCGACGGCGTCTCGCCGAAACTCCAGCCTTTCCCATGTCGCTCGATCAGGCGCTCGAAGGCGTCGAATCCCGCGGTGATCCACCGGTGGGTCCAGGCTTTGACACCGCCTTCATCGACGCCGAGATCGTCTTTCAGGAACTGCAGGATGCGCAGGTTGTTCAGCGGCTGTATATCGCAGGCGACAAGCGCCGCCATCGCTCGCACCGTGGCGCGGTCGACGAGGTCCGCCGGCAGGAGGGGCGGCGCAGGCCACCGCTCCTCCAGCCACTCCAGGATCGCCGGACTCTGAATCAGGATGTCGCCGTCATGCTCGAGCGCCGGCACCAACCCCTGGGGATTGAGCGCCCGATACCTCTCGCTGCGTTGCTCGCCCTGACGGAGCTCGACACCCGCATGGACGTAAGGAAGGCCCTTCAGATTGAGGGCGATGCGCGTCCGGTAGGAGGCGCCCGACCTCCAGTAGCCGTGCAGGACCATTGTCATGGCTCCTCATAGGCGCCCCGCCCCCGCCGATGCAATGATCCTCTTACCGCCGTGGAACGCCGTAACTTGAACGTGCTAGAGAGCGTCGCGATATCTGGAACAGGGAAAGCCCCCGCGACGTTCACGGACGGGGATCCCCTCGAAAAATCGAACGGAGACATTCAATGGCCGCTCAGTCCAAGACAGCCGACGATCGCACCAACGGCGCCAGCGAAGAGGAGCGCGTCCGCGAATTCGCCCTGCGCGCCGAGCAGGCGGTGCGCGAGCGCGCCGGCGAGTTCCGCGAACGCGCCCGGCACTACTATGACGAGGCCAATGATCAGCTCGAAACGGCCCAGCGCTACATCACCGAGCGGGTTCAGGAGAAGCCGCTGGCGTCGACCCTGACCGCGGTCGGTATCGGCGTGGTCATCGGCATGCTGCTCGCCGGCGGCCGGCGTTGAGCGGATCCAAGATCGCCCTCAAGGCGGCGGCCATCGCCGGGATCGTGACGGCCGTCGTTCTTTGCATCGTCGCCCTGGGCCACGCGCTGTTTGCGTACCTGACCGATGAGCTGTCGCTGACCTCGGCGAGCGCCGCCCTGATCCTAGCGTTCGTTATGGCCCTTCTCGCGCTTGTTCTCGGCTGGCTTACCTTCCGGAAGCCGTTCAAGGCGGAGGAGGAGCCGGAGAGCATGAGCCAGCGCGTCATCGGACTGGCCAAGGAACGGCCCATTCTGGCCGCGGCCGCGGGCCTGGCCGCGGGGTTCATCTTCCTCCGCAACCCAGCGCTGGCGACCATCGTGGCCGCCGCGCTTACCGGCGGCGCTCACGACAGCGGCAAGCGGAACAGATAGCGGAACGGTGAGCGCGTAACGGCGTTGTTGTTGTCCGAGCGGCCCACTGCCGAGGCCGTAGGTTCAAGGAGAACGACATGCTTCGTTGGGCTCTCATCTTCCTGGTCGTGGCGCTTGTCGCCGCGGTTCTTGGCTTCGGCGGCATCGCCGGCGGCGCCATGGAAATCGCGAAGATTCTCTTCTTCGTCTTTATCGCCCTGTTCGTGCTTTCGCTCATCGTTGGAGCGTTCAGGGGACGTGGTCGCGGGATATAGCCCGCCTGCGTGAGTTGTGACCTAGACGGACGCCGCGGCCCTCAGGGCCGCGGTTTTCGTTTGGCTGCGACGGGCGAGGCTCCAGGTCCGCTGGGGCTCGAAGTGAGAGCCTGTCCAGCCCAGGGCCGTGACATTCACCGTCGCATCGTCCCACTCGACGCAATTGAATCCCGGCGGCGCTCCGCGCTCCCGATCTGACAACGTCCCGGTCCCCACCGCGTAGGAGCAGTGATCACCAATGGTGATCGGCAAGGCGAAAGGCACATGCACATGTCCGGTCATGACGAGGTCAACGCCGCAGTCGGCGAATATCTGGGCCGCTGCGGCTCCCCTCTTCACCTCGCCCGTCATGGGGCCGCCTATCATCTCGATCAGGGGATGGTGACAGGCGAGAACCTTCAGGTTGCCCTCGGGCGCGCGCGCGAGAGCGTCGGCGGCGCGCCGCGTCTGCTCAAGATCGATGACGCCCTTGGACCAGTTCATCCGCATCTGCCACCCGCGTGCGGTGTTGACGCCTCGCACTGACAGCCCCGGGGCTTCGAACTGGTGGTCGACGGCGGGATGGCCGACGTACTGCTCGAAGCGCTTCCACGGAAAGAATATGCGGGCGACCGGATCCCAATAGGAAACGTCGTGGTTGCCCGTGGTCACGAAAACGGGCTCTGGCATCGCCCGGATCCACTCTGCCGCCGCCGCAAACTCTCGCCGGTAGCCCATCTGCGTCACATCCCCGGTGATCAGGACCAGATCCCGTTCGTTGGCGTGCGCATGTTCGAGCGCGGCAGCTACCGCCGCCTTGTTCTCCCTTCCAAAGTGGATGTCCGAGAAATGGAACATCCGCCCCATCAGGCCTGGTCCTCCGCTGCGAGCGACACGGCCGCATTGGCCACCTTCGGGGCGAGGGCGCGGAAAGCACACGGAAGGAACTCGATATCCGCCCGGCGCTGGAGCCGCACAGACTCTCCATCCAGGATCGCCGGTATGGAGTCGCGGGCCCACACGCGCGCCTTGCGGATGACCTGGGTCTCCACCGCGGGGTCTGCACGCCAATCCGCGAACACGGCGCGCGTGGCGAGGCGGAATACCTCCCGCGCGTCCGTTATATCGAGCGCCGCTGCCTCCAGACCGGCCGGAGTCTCGAGCGCTCGCGAGATCAGGGGGCTGATCAAGGCGAGCGCCTCAGCTCGTCCCACGCGCCCATCGTCAAGTTGAAAGCGCACGCGGCGCGAGAAGGCCTGCCGCGCGGCCCGCTTAGCGTACAGCCATGCCAGGCGGGGGGCGCCGGACCGCACGGCCTCCCTCGCCGGAGCCCAAAGGGCGGGCGCGCCCAACACTGCAGCGCAGTAGAAAGCCCGCCCGTCGACTTCGCCACCGGCCACAGGACGGACATCGCCAGCGGTCAGGGCCAGGTGCAGCGCCGCCTTCCAGTCCGCAGTGCCGTAGAGCGCCTTGGGCAGCATGTTCATTGTGCCGCCGGGAAGGGGGGCCAGGAGCGGCCCGTTCGGACCCGCCAGGGAGGCCGCGGCTCGCGCCGTTCCGTCTCCTGCCAGAACAACGAGCAGGTCAGGCTTGGCCGCCAAGGCGTCGGCTACCGCAGTCTCCAGCCGTGCTGGCTCAGCCTCGACCAGATTCCATTGCACCCCCGCGAACTCACGGCACAGGGTTTCGCATTCGGAAGCCGCCTTGGCGCCGGTGCCGCCGGATTTCGGATTCACCACCACTTCCACGTGCTGGAGCCGCACATGGGGCGTGAGGGTGGGCGGCTCCGGGGCCACGGCGGCGTCAGTCATGTCCACCGAACGTTGCGCGCGCGAGGCGGTTCCTGCAAAGCTTGGAGCTACCCGGCGCGGAAAATCGGAGGCGTGCAGTCGTCTCCTAGGAATCCGCGGTTTCAGTCGCCGTCGCGCTTTCGACGGTTTCCTCGACCTCTCCTCCGGCCTGCCCAAGCCAGTCGGCAATCTGGCTGGTCACCGGAGCAATCCACCGATCGATGTACGCTCCGCCTTCAGCGAACGACTTCTGCCAGATAGCCAGGCCTAGGCAGAGCGCCCCCGTCATTGCGAGAAGCGCGAACAGCAGTGCGACCAGGGGGTTTCCACCGCCGCCGCCACGGCTCGTTCGGCGCGCCCACACTGGCGCGCTCTCGTACGTATCGTCGCGCATACGCTCCGCTTCATGAGAACTCATGACCACCCTCCTGCGGCCCTGCAGATCCACCCAGGGCCAGTTCCCCGCCTGCCGTGAAGGTTAACTCACGGTCAAGCCTTGGCATAGGCCCGCATGGCGGCGCCATTTTCCAGCCCGCTCGCCCCAATGGGGAAGATGGCGAAGCCCCGCCAGTGAACGAATTCGTCCGCTGCGCGCTCAACGACGGTAAGCTGAGCTATGGAGGCGGGAATGAAGGTTTGGATGATGTTGGTCGCTGCTGGCGCGGCGGTGGTAGCTGCAGGGTGCGAGCATCGCCCCCGTAATCGATCTGACCTCGTGATGTCGCCGCCGGCCTGTGAGGATGTCCAGCTTGCCGTCTACTTCGGAGAGGGTTCGCGACGCCTCACGCCTCCCGCACAGCAATTGATCGCCGAGACAGCCCGGCGGATGAGGCCGTGCCGCGTGGTGCGAGCGCGGGTAGTGGGATTGGCTGATGCGACCGGGACACCGGAGGCGAACCACACGCTTTCGCAGCAGCGTGCCGTGCAGGTGGCCGAAGCCCTGCGCCGCAACGGCTTGCCGGCTCCCACGTTCGAGATCGCCGCAGCCGGCGAGCAGGGCGCCCTCACGCCGGATGGCCGGGCTGACCCGGTGCGCCGCCGCGCCGAGGTTTTCCTCGAGGTCGCCCCCTGAGGCAGGAACGAAAAGGCGGGCCCCGAAGGGCCCGCCGAAGTCGCATCATCGAGAATAAGGTGCGGAGACGGTAGACCGGCAGGGCCGGTCTCAAGTCGGGGGGGGCGTCACCGCCTCCGCAAGCCATAAACGGCGGTCCGCTCCAACCGGTTCCAGGCTGCACGAAAAAAATTCTCTCAGCCTCCGCATCCTTTGACGCGCAAGCCGGAACAGCCTGACGCGCCAGTCGTTACGGTCACGCTCACCGTTTCAGGAGATTCTCATGAACCCCGGCTCCGACCCGCATTCACAGGCCGCCGACGCCGTACACGAAGGCCGCCCGGTCGAGGCGCAATACGTCCGCCAGGGGCGCCGGGGGGTCCATGTCCTGTGGATTCTCGCAGTGTCGCTTCCGCTCGCCATCCTCGTCGTATGGGGCGTGTGGGCGCTGTTCTTCTCGGGGCCGCTCGAGAGTACCGAACCGCATAATGCGAGCCAGCCCGCGGATGCGACGGCCTTCGACGATCCTGCCGCTGCGCCTGTCCAGACTCCCGGTCAGGACCCCACGGCTGGAGCCCGCGGCTCGACCCCTCAAGGGCAGCAGGCCCCTTCCGCCCTTGAGCCGTCCGCCTCGCCATCTGCGCAGTAGGCCGACCGCCCCGGTCGCGGAAAGCCCGGCGCGAGCGCCCATCGCCCGGCCCGGTTTCTTCGCTCACCCTGTCTGACCGGCTCAGCGACAAAAAAGGGCCCTCCAGCCGCGCAGCTGGAGGGCCCTCGCCGTTTGGCCAACGCCGACGTCTACGCCGCTTCGCGTGTGCGCACCGGGTGGAAGAACAGAGCCTGTCCGATGGCGGCTTTCACGGTTTCCGGCTGGAAGGGTTTGGTGATCAGGAACGTCGGCTCAGGCCGCTCGCCGGTCAGGAGGCGTTCCGGGAAGGCCGTGATGAAGATCACCGGCACATCGTAGCGCTGGAGGATGTCTTTGACCGCGTCGATGCCGGAGGAGCCGTCCGCCAGCTGGATGTCGGCCAGCACCAGTCCCGGCTGCTTGCGGGCGATGGAGTCCAGCGCCTCGTTGTGGGTGGCGGCGACGTCGAGGACGCTGTGACCCAGTTCCCGCACGAGGGCCTCGATGTCGGAGGCGATGACGGGCTCATCCTCGATAATCAGGACATCGGTAGCCAATTCGGCGTCGATCTCGGCCTGGGCCTCTGCGATGAGGCCTTCGACCTCGTCGACGTCCCCGTCGAGGATTTGGGCGGCCTCCGAGGGGGTGAAGCCCTCAAGCGCGGTGAGCAGGAAGGCCTGGCGTGAGCGGGGAGCGATCTTGAGGAGGCGACGCTGAGCCTCGTCCGGAGCGGAAGCCGCGGTTTCCTCGCCCTCAAGCTGTGCGCCCGTCGAGCACCAGATCGCGTGGAAAACGTGATAGAGAGCCACCCGCGGCGAAAGATGCTCCTCGAGCTGCCGTTCACCGGCTGCCAAGGCCTCCAACGCAACGCGTACGTAATTGTCCCCGGTGTTCTGGTCTCCTGTGAGCGCGCGCGCGTACCTGCGCACATACGGCAGATGTGGAGCCAGTCTGGCCAAAAGTCCCATGTCACTTCCCCGACAAAGCGGTTTTCGAGTATCAACCCCTGCGGCGATTGCGCGCCAAAGCGCCCGCCCACCAGACGAGTATAATGGGGCTCGGTTTGAATGGTTCCGCTCGCGAGCCCCAGCTTGACCATATTTTTGCTTCGGCGCGGAACGGCTTGAGAATTTTCGCGTTGAAGCCGGAGAAACAAGTCAGGGGAACAGGCGTTGACCGGTCTGGCACCAAGCGCGCTCGGAAAGCCGGCGCAAAAGAAATGCGCCGTAAGGACATGATAGATCAAAACGAATCCGCCCGCCGTCCGACGGAAGGGCACGATGACGCGTCTCTGGATGAGGCCCGTCTGCGTCAGCAGGCCATTGGCGTAAAGCTGCGCCAGATGTTCGATCAGGTCGTAAACGAGCCTGTTCCGGACGATTTTCTGGATATCCTTCGCCGAGCGGACGAAAAGTCCAAGGGCGGCTCCTGATGAGCAGCGGAGCCGCCTCCACGGACGATGAAGGATTCCGCAAGGAACTGGTTGCGCTCATCCCGCACCTGCGTGCTTTTGCGCGCACCCTGTGCGGAGACGCGACCGCGGCCGACGACTTGGCCCAGGACGCCATGCTGAAGGCATGGGACGCCCGTTCGAGCTACCAGATGGGCACCAACATGAAGGCGTGGACCTTCATGATCCTCCGTAACCAGTTCTATTCGGAGAAGCGCCGTTCCTGGCGCCAGACGCAGTTGGACCAGGAAGCCGCCGAGCGCACCCTCATGGCCGTCGATGATCCCGAAGCGCCGGTGGCGCTTGACGAGCTCCGAATGGCCCTGGGCACCCTTCCCGCAGAGCAGCGGGAAGCGCTAGTGCTCGTTGGGGCCGGGGGGTTCGCCTACGAGGAAGCTGCGGAAATCTGCGGCTGTGCCGTCGGCACAGTGAAGTCGCGAGTGAGTCGCGCCCGCCGAGCCCTTCACGCCTCGCTTGAGGCCGGAGCCTATGAACGCGATGGCTCTCCCGCTGGCGAGGCGATGGGCTCCATTCTCGCGGATGCGGATCGCCTCAGCGGCGTGAGGTGAGCCCGTCGTGAGGCCGCTCGGGGTGCGGCCGGCGCGGGGGCGCAGGCTACAGACAATTCGATTCAGGCTGGCGACCGCTCTGGCGGTGGCTTTGCTGCCCGTGCTGGTGCTTAGCGGCCTGCAGGCCGTGCAGGGATTCAAGCGGGAAGCGGAGCACCAGCGGTCCGACCTGATCCTCGGCGCCGAACGAAGCGCCGCAACCGCTCGTGCGCGCATCGACACCGCCGTTGTCCTGCTTGAAGCGCTCAGGCCGGAGTCTGATGGGGTCAATTGCGAAGCACGGCTTGCGGGCCTGGTGCAGCGGCTTAAGGGGATGGATGCCCTGGTCAGGTACAGCGAGACCGGGCAGCTTGTCTGCGCCAGCAGCGAAATTCCATACCGACGCGTCGGCGCTTCCGCCGACTGGTTCACCCGCCTGCGAGCCGGAGAGAACCTCGCCATAACGCGGGCTCCTCCCGAAGTGTTCGGTGAAGAACCGGCGCTGGTAGCCGCCGTCCGGGTTGAGCAACCTCTCGGAACCTTTGACGGCGCCTTCGTGGCCGTCATTCCCCTGTCGAACCTCCGGCCGGTCGCCGACGATCGCGTGCTGCCCGGCGACGCCGAGGTCGCCATCATCGACCGGCAGGGAGCGGTGCTGACCGCCACCAACGTGGATGTGTTCCGAGCCGTCCCAAGGGACTGGGCCTCCCGTATCCAGGATGAGGGCGCTGCTCTCTTCAATGGACGTGACGCGGAGGGGAATCCGCGGACCTACGCCGGCGCTCCCCTGGTCGGACGGGACGTCTATGTGCTGCTTTCGGCGCCGACCCAAGAAGTGTTCAGCTGGGCGCGCCTGAACCCTATGGCCAGTCTCGTGTTGCCGTTGCTGGCCTGGCTCCTGGCCTTCGTCGCAGTGCTCAGCGTTTCGGAGCGCGTCGTCATCCGCTGGCTCGGCTACCTTGACCGCATTGCAGGGATCTACGCGAAAGGGCGCTTCACCGTACGGCCGGTCCAGGCGCGACATGCGCCACTCGAAATTCGGACATTGGCAGCGACGCTTGATCAGATGGCTGATGCTATCGACGCCCGGGACCATTCCTTGCGCGAATCGATCGCCCACAAGGACGCGCTGATGCGCGAGATCCACCACCGGGTGAAGAACAACCTGCAGGTGATCTCAAGCCTCCTGAACATGCAGCAGCGGTCTCTGACCGACCCGGCCGCGCGGCAGGCAATGAGCGATACCCGCCAACGCATAACCGCCCTCGCCCTGATTTACCGTGCGCTCTACCAAAGCCCCGACCTGCGGCGTGCGGACGTTCGTCAATTTCTCGAAGAACTGATCGCGCAACTGATGGCGGCCGAGGTCGGCCGCGGGCCGCTGGTGCGCACCGAACTCGACGTGGACCCGCTCGTCATTGATCCGGACAAGCTGGCGCCCCTGGCGCTATGGGCCGTGGAAGCCATCGCAAACGCACAGAAACACGCCTTCGACGGGCGCGGGGGTCTGTTGCAGGTACGCTTCAAGGTGACACCCGCCGAAACCATGCTGGAGGTCCAGGATGACGGGCCGGGAACTCTGCCAGAGGCGGAGGATGCTGCCCGCGGGGTGGGCCGCACCCTCATGACGGCTTTCGCCCGGCAACTCCGCGGGCGTTCCGAGGTCGAAAAAGGGTCTTCGGGTGGCTTGATCGCGCGCCTGACTTTCCCTACGCCAGAGGTTGCGGATCTTGAGCCGCCCGACGGCGGGAACCGCGAAGCAGCCTGAGCGTTTTCGCCGGGCAACTGGAGACCAAAAACCATGCGCAAGCTATTCGTTCTCTTGGCCGCCGCCGCTGCCTTGACCACTGCCGCGTGCAATACCGTTCGGGGCGTGGGCGAAGATGTTGAAACGGCCGGCGAGGCCGTGGCTGACGCCGCTGAAGACGCCAAGAACTGAGTTCCCACAGAGGACGGTCGCTATCACCCACGGGTGAAGGCGGCCGATTCTGAGTAGATTGGCCCCGCAGCTGCCTGCTGCGGGGCCTTTTGCATATCGCCGTTCGTGATAATTCCCTTCAGGCGGAGGGGGACAAATGAACGATCAGGTGAGCGACGCCCCAGAGCCGAGTCTGAAGACCGTGGTGGCTGCTTCGGCCGCCGGGACTGCGTTCGAGTGGTACGACTTTTTCATTTTCGGCTCGCTCGCGACCGTTATCGCCCGCCACTTCTACTCAGGGGTAGGAGAGGCCACCGGCTTCATCCTCGCTCTCGCTACCTTTGCCGTAGGCTTTTTCGTTCGGCCGCTTGGCGCGCTGGTCTTTGGCGCCTTCGGCGACAGGCGGGGCCGAAAGGTGGCCTTTCTCGTCACGATAACCATGATGGGCCTGGCGACTGTCGCGATCGGCATCTTGCCAGACTACGACCAGATTGGCCTCGCGGCGCCCATCCTGCTCATCGTCCTGCGCATGCTGCAGGGCTTCGCTCTGGGAGGCGAGTATGGCGGCGCGGCCATCTATGTCGCAGAACATGCGCCGCCGGAGCGCCGTGGTTATTTCACAAGCTGGATTCAGACCTCCGCAGCTCTGGGCCTGATCGGGGCGCTGCTCGTCATCCTGGCTTGCCGGACACTTCTGGGGAAAGACGCATTCGAAGAGTGGGGCTGGCGGATACCCTTCGCCCTGTCGATGTTCCTTCTCGTGATCTCCCTCTGGATTCGGATGAAGCTGGGAGAAAGCCCGGCCTTTCGTCGCATGGCGATAGAGCAGGCTGGTCATCCGCGCGCGCCCATCAGGGAGACTTTCGGCCAGTGGACGAACCTCAAGTACGTCCTGCTGGTGCTGTTCGGCGTCATGATCGCCCAGGGTGCGGTGTGGTACGCGAGCTTTTTCTACAGCCAGTTCTTCATGCAGAAGATCCTGAAGCTCGATGACTCCATCGTCCTGCAGCTGATGCTCGGCGCCACGGCGGTCAGCGCTTTCCTGTACGTCTTCTTTGGTTGGCTTTCGGACCGGGTGGGCCGGAAGCCTGTGATGATCTTCGGGATGGTCCTGGCCCTGGTCGCCTTCTTCCCTGGGTTCGGCGCCAGCGCCTTTCATTACATGACCCGAGCCGCGAACCCCGAGCTCGCGGCCGCCCAGGCGAGAGCGCCGGTGGTCGTCACTGCAGATCCTCGCGATTGCTCGCTGCAATTTGATCCGATCGGCCAGGCGAGCTTCGCGAGCTCATGCGACATCGCCAAGAGCTACCTGACGAACGCCGGCGTTTCCTACGTGAACCGGGCAGCCGCGGCTGGGTCGGTTGCGACCGTCACCGTGGGTGCGGACCTTGTAGTTTCAAGGGATGGACGCGGCCTGGGCAAGGCGGAGCTTGCGCTTGTACGCCAACGCGTCGAGCGGGAACTTGGCGACGCGCTTGCGGCGGCAGGCTATCCGCCCGAAGCCGACCCCGCGGACGTCGACATGATCACGCTCTACGCAATCATGATGGTGTTCGTTGTGGCTGCAACGGCGCTCTACGGCCCTCAGGCCGCGGCGTTGGTGGAGCTGTTTCCGACGCGCGTCCGCTACACGGGCATGGGCGTGCCGTACAACATCGGCACCGGATGGGTCGGCGGGTTCCTGCCGGCTGCGGCGTTCGCCATGATGGCCGCTTCAGGAAATATCTACTACGGGCTCTGGTATCCCGTGGGCTTCACGGCTTTGGCGGTTGCGACCGCCTTGGTCTTTCTGCCGGAGACGAAGGGACGGGACCTGGACAGGATCAGGTCCTAGCCCGGGGCCCGTCCTGGACGGCCTCAAGGGGTCCGGATTCGAACCCTCGTACGAGCTTCTCGCCCGGCGGCGTCGACCACGCTGAGACGATAGAAGCCCGCCGTCTGCGGATGCCAGACGAACCGTCCCGAAACGGGTTCCGGGGCCAGGGGTTGGCCTTCCACATACCAGCGAAGTTGGTTGCCGCGGGCCGCGAGCACGAGACCGCGACTGTCGCCGCCCGCTGCTTCCACCTGAACGGTGGCCCCATCGGGCGGAAATATAACCGCCGGCCCATCGTCCTGACCCGGCAGCGTCGTCAGCGCTCTCGGAGCTCCGCGGGGAGCGAGCGGGGGCGGCGCGCGCGTGGGCGCGTCAAGCGCATCGAAGACATCGAACAGCAAGGGGGCGGCCGCGTCTCGGCCCGTCAGGCCGCCTCGCGCCCCGCCGTCCGCGCGACCGGTCCAGATGACGACGACCTTGCCTCCGCCCACTCCCGCGGCCACGGCGTCACGGAAGCCGTATGAAGTTCCGGTTTTCCACGCGATGCGCGGGCCACGTCGGATCAGTGCTCCTGGCGCCCGGCCTCGGGGCGTCGGCGTTTCCCGCAGGATATCCAACACCTGGGCCGCGGCGTCGGCGCCAACAAGACGGACGCCTCTCTGATGGCGCCTCCTTTCAGCGTCGTCAGTCGTCCAGGCCAGGGGCTTAGCCAGACCACCATCGCCGAGCGAGGCGTAAAGAACGGCGAGGTCTTCCAGGGTGACTCCGGCGCCTCCCAGCGCGAGTGCGAGCCCGGCGCCCTTCAGTTCCGCCCGGGGTCGGACAAGCCGCACGCCTGTGCTCTCCAACCTGGCATGAAACGTCTCCGGCCCTACCCGCTGCAGAGCGCTCACCGCCGGAACGTTCAAGGAATGCATGAGCGCTTCCCGGGCGGTCACCTGCCCGTGAAAGGTGCGGTCAAAATTCTCGGGTTGATAATCTCCGAAGCGCAGCGCCGCGTCCTGAAGCAGGGTGTCGGGACTGGCGAGTCCCCGGTCGAAGGCCATGGCGTATATGAATGGCTTGAGTGCCGAGCCGGGGGAACGCAGGGCGCGGGTCATGTCTATCCACCCCCCTGGATATTCGAGGCCGGCTGAACCCACTGAAGCCAGAACGGATCGACTCTCAACTTCGACGACCAGAATCGCGGCGGTGGCTTCCGGACCCTGACCCGCCGCCAGATCGCGGGCCAACCGCTCCAGGCGGGCCTGCAAGCGCGCGTCGAGGGTAGTTTTCACCGTCGCGGCATGAGCCGGGGCGGCTCTGGCGAGACGACCAGCAGCATGCCACGCAAGGCGAGGAAACGGGGCGCGATCGACCGGAAGCGGCTCCGCCGCCGCCTCGTTGGCGTCAAGGCTGCCTATCAGACCCGAGCGGACCATCCGGTCCAACACCTGTTTCCTTGCGGCGCGGGCCGCGGCGGGCCGCCGGTCGGGGCGACGAGCTTCGGGAGCTTGGGGAAGGGCGATGAGCATCGCCTGTTCGCCAAGGGTCAGGCTCTCCGGTTCGTGCCCGAACCAGGACAGGGAAGCTGCGCGGACGCCCTCGAGGTTGCCCCCGTAGGGCGCAAGCGTGAGGTAAAGAGCGAGAATCTCGTCCTTTGACAGCCGGGCCTCAAGCTGAAGCGCGCGGAGGGCCTCCACCACCTTGGCCCCGAACGTCCGCGGGCGCGGCGTCAGCAGACGCGCTGTCTGCATGGTGATTGTCGATCCGCCCGACCGGACCTCGCCGGCTCGCGCGTTACCGGCCGCAGCGCGAGCAATGGCGATTGGATCCACGCCGAGGTGCCAACGGAAGCGTGCATCCTCCACCGCGACCAGGCGCCTGATGAACGTCTCGTCTGTCCGCTCAAGATCAGCCCGGACACGCCAGCGACCGTCCTCGACTGGCAACGCACGAAGCCAGGCGCCGTGGCGGTCCAGTGCAACCGGTGAGGAGCGCTCGGCCCGCCCCATGTCGGGCGGCAGAGCGAGATCGATCGCCGCTACGGCCAGTTGGAGGCCGAGCAGCAAAAACGTGGCCAGGGTCACCCGTCGGACCAGCTTCGGACGATCCAGCGGTAGTCCCATTTCACCCTTCCACGCGGCGAGCCGCCGCCTCAGCCGCCCGCCGCGATCCCGGTTCGCCCTCCGGAGGTACGTGCGAATATCGACGGCCGGTACATGTCCCGCGCCTCGGCGCCCGGAAGGTAGAAGCTCCCTGGCGTCACGGCCCGAGCGACGTAAGCCACAGCGTAGGTTTGCCCGCCGGGGAGGTCGAGCGCCGCGACATAGCGATCGTCCCGCATTTCCTGGGCGTCCGTTTCCGACAACTCGCCAAGGAACCTGAACGGCCCTTCCTTCGCATCGGCGGGACTTAGAACTGTCTCGATCTCGAATCCCGCCGGCAGGGCGTCGTCGATTACCAGCGGTACGGTGCGAGCCTGGTTGGAGCGGCCCGCGACCCGGATAACGATCCTGTCCCCCTGGGTCAGGCTCGACGGGTCAATCATGGCGCCCTGCATCGTGAAGAAGGATTTCTGCGCCGTAAGCCCGGCCGAGGCCGACGACGGCGCGACGGCGGGCGATCCGCGGACGGTGACGTTTCGCCAGAGCGAGCCCCGTCCGTTGTTCACGAACCGGGCCTGGGACAGTTGACCCACACCCCAGCGATGCGCCCCGCCGGCCGCGCTCAACAGGTTGGCCCCGCTAGCCTCGATACGGATGGTTCCGGCGGCCTTCATCATCCAGTTCGCGGCCTGCAGGAGGCGGGCCTGCTCCTGGGTGTTGAGCTGGTCGGGGTCGCGCACGCTGTCTTCGAGCCGCTTCTGCAGGCTCCGGGCGAGGTCAGTCTCACCGGCTTCGTGAGCGAGAGCGATCACTGCGGCAAGATCACGGAGCGGCGACTGATACCAGTTGTCGGGTTCCCGATAGCCCAGCGTCTCGATGGCCTGACGGAAAGCCGAACGGGCTCGGGCCTTGTCCCCCATCATGGCCAGGGCGGCTCCGATCTGGGCCCGCGCCAGGGGAGAGCGCTCGGTGCGGAACTGCACATCATGCCACCACCTCAGGCGAGCCAGGTCGCCCTTCCCGCCCTTCGCGAGGACATAGAGCGCGTAGGCCGAGGCGCGCGAACGCATCCGCTGGGTGGCCTCGCGTGACTTCTCACGGTCGCCTGCCCACCATTCCGGATACTCCATGCGGTAACCGATGGAGGCCCACCCGTCCGGTCTCGACACCAGACGCATGGCCGCCATCGAGCGGTCCAGCGCCTGTTGCGGAACTGGAGCGCCGGCAGCGCGAGCTTCCACGAGAAAGTCCGTCACGTAGGCTCCGAGCCAGGGGTCGGCCTCGCCGTCGCCAGCTCGCCACAGGCCGAAGGAGCCATCCGCCGATTGCCGGTCGAGCAGGCGTCCCACGGCTTCGGACAGCAACGGAGAGGCCCGTCGCGAGGCGCGCGGAGCCGGAATCGTTGCGTTCACGTACAGCCATGGGTAGGCGGCCGAGACCAGCTGTTCGGTGCAGCCGTACGGATAGCGCGACAGGTTCGCCGCAATTGGCGCAGGGTCGAATCCGCGGAACGGCGAATAGCTCACGTGCAGCGTCGCCGATCCAGGCTGGAAACCGGCCAGAAGCGAGGCGGGAGGCGTCCAGGCCTCGCCGGGTCGTTGAAGTTCGCTTGTGATCCGGGTTTCGGGTCCCCATCCCGCCCGCGTCTGCAGTCCGTAGGTCCGCGCCTGACGGAAGCCGGGGCCGCTGACATCGAACTTCACCGACCCGATCCCTGCGCGCACGGGCGCCTCGATGGGGAACCGTTCAGAGTGACGCTGTCCCAGGGCCAACCGGACCAGCTTCCGGAAAGTGACCACGATGCCGTTCTCGCCCCCCACCGACGCCGCGTAACCCCCGGTCGCGCCCTCGAGGTTGTGGAGTTCCAGCGTTCCCAGCGCTTCGTCGCCAGGCGCCAGGAACCGCGGAAGCGCCAGATCCGCGACCACGGGCTCGCGGACCACTATCTTCTCGTCGGCGCCGCCCACGGCGTCGTTGGTCCAGGCCACGGCCATGATCCGCATCTCGCCGTTGAAGTCCGGCGCGGGAAGCGTGATGCGGGCAGTCCCGTCCAGTCCGGTCTCAACGACGCCGGACCAGAGGGCCACAGACTTGATGGGCGTAACGGTCAGGCCCTCGCCGCCGATCTCGTCGGCGCCGTAGTTGAGCGCTGCGGGCGCGCCCAGATTTGGGTCGAGCAGTCGCCCATAATCGTCGCGATAGTCGACGCCCAGGGCGCGCTTGCCGAAGTACCACTTGACCGGGTCCGGGCTCTCGAAGCGGGTAAGGTTGAGGATGCCCTGATCCACCGCGGCCACAGTGACCCGGGCTCTCCCCCCGAATGGAAGGCCGCTGACCTTGACGGGCACGATCAGCTGTTCGCGGCCGCGCACCTTGTCGGGCGTACCTATGTCGATCGCGAGTTTCCGCCCCTTGGGTTCAAGCGGCACATAAACGAGACCGACCGCGCGACGCGGTTTGGGTGTCGAGACCGGGTCGCGCGGCTGAACCACGCTGACCAGTACGTAGGCTCCGCCACCCCACGCGGGGGAGCTCTTCAGGCGCACCGTAGCGCCCTCCCGCGGTATGCGGACGTTGCGGAGCTCGTGCACCCGGTCAGTGGCCACCGCGATCTGGGCCTCCCCTGCGTACGGCCCTTTGATCGTCACGGATATGGTGTCGCCCTGGGCGTAGGTGCGGGAGCCTGCCGTGACACGCACGAAATCTGGCGCTTCGGCATCCTTGGCCGGAGCGCCCCACCCGGCGGCGAAGCGTATGACTGTTCGGGCGCCGGTGTCCGGGTCGGTCAACTGAAGGCGATAATCGCCCCAGCCAAGTCGGCGTGCGAGCTTGGCCGACGAGCCGGATCCGATGTCCATCGTTCCCCGTGCAACGACGGTGTCCCGACTCGTCCGACGCCACTGCCAGCGGCCATCCTGCTGGAACCAGTCATAGTCCCAGTTCTCCGCGATGATGGTCCACTCGACGGCTGAAGCCGCTCTCCGCGCGCCTGATGCGTCGACGGCGATGATGTTGAACCCGATCGTCGGATCGGCGCGGCCGCTGTCGGAGCCTGGGTCGACCTTGACGCCAAGAAAGAGCGGCCTGCGACGAACCTTCAGCTCCGCCCCTTCGGTCACGGGCCGACCGCCTGGCTCGAAGACCGACGCGTTGAACAGGGCCTTCAGAGGTTGGGCGCTGTCCGCCACGGCGGTGGAATCGAACGCAAGGGTTGCGTGTCCTTCTCCATCAGTGACCGTCTGAGGCAACTCAACGAGTTTTTCCTCGAAGGGTGCGTACTGATCGCCCCATTGGAATCCCTTGTGTTGCGGAAAGGGGTCCCAGTCCGGCTTCACGCGGACCTCGCCCTGCACCTGCAAGCCCGACCCCGGTGCGCCATAGAGAAAGCGGGCGTCGACCCCGACGGAGCGGGTTTCGTCGCCACGTATCGGCGCCGGGGCGTTAGCGGCCAGCGAGACAGCGAGTCGCTGCGGGGCGAAGTCCTCGACGCCGAACGTGACTCGGCCGATCGGGGCTTCAATGCCCTCGGCCTGAACGATCGCAGTCCATCGGCCCCGGGGCGCGCTGTTGGGAAGCGCAACATTTGCGGCGGCGTACCCCATCGGTGTGCGTTCAAACCGAAAGCGGAACGCCTCCACCCCTGAAGGCCGCCGGATGATCAGAAATCCGGCGCGATCGGTGACAGCGCGGGCCTCGTGATCTCGCAACAGAGCGACCAGGCGGACCGTCTCGCCGGGGCGGTACACCCCGCGGTCGGTGTAGGCGTAAGTGTCTATCAGCCCAGCCGCGGCGCGACCTGACGTGACGGCCCCGCCCTCAGGCGTACGGCCGCCGATGCCCTGGTTGGACAGGTCGACAGGGGGGCGGTCGATGTCCATTGTCGTGAAGTCGGCGCCCGGCCCATAAGCCATGACCATCTTCGCGTGGGCGGCGTCTTCGCCTTCCAGCAACGCCTGGGGGAAGCGGACGTGGCCGTCCCGGTTGCTGACCGCTTCAGCCAGGTTCTCGCCGTTCCGGGCCACGAGCGCGATCCGCACGCCTGACATCGGTCGCGCCGACTTCAGTGACCGAACCGTGACGTCGAGGCCGTCGGCGCCCGTGTAGGACACCAATGCCATGTCTGTGAAAAGCACCCAGCGTCGGGCCTGGGCGGGCTGAAAATCATCCGAATCGGGATCGCGCAGGTCCCGGCCGCCGGTGCCGTCCCGAGCCTTGATTACATAGGCGCCTGGCCTCATGTCCCGTAGCACGGCGCCCAATGGAAACACTGTCGTGGCGCGTTCGCCTGCCTGACTACGGACGGGGATCGCCCCCTTCCACACGATGCGTCCGTCCTCGTTGGGGCTGTCTTCTCCCCAGTCGCCGGACCACTCGTCTTCTCCGGTAGGCGCGGGGGCCGAAATGGATTTGAGCACAAGATTCCGGTCCGGCACGCGCCAGACTTCGATCATCAATTTCTGGACATTGACGGTCTCGATGCCCACTCCGTCCGCATCTTCACGTGGGAGGATCACACCTTCGCCGGCGAAGCCGACATAGGGCGGTTTCTCGCCGAAGACGAAGTCCACGTCTGCGTTCGCGCGCAGCACCTCTCCACCGCGCGCAGGCAGGCCCTTCAGTAGGGTTACGCGCCGGTCGTAGAAACCCAGACCGCTGAGACAGAGTTCGGCTCCCTTCACTGAAGCGGCCGGCGAAGTTCCCGGGTCGGGGGAAACGAGCACGAAATCCGTGTACGGCTTCGAGGGATCGAGCGGACGCGTGAACTCAACACAGGCGCGCGGAGCCGGGCCCGTGGTGTCGATGCGTTGGCGCCAGACGGCGAAACCCGATGGCTTGCGCAACGCCCGCCGTGGCGCATCAGCGGCGCGCGGCTTGCCGAAGCTCGATGTCCATCTACTGAACAGCCCTTTTTCAGGCTTGCCATCGGCCGCCACGGTGGGGCTAGAGAACATCCCCTCCGACGTCTTCGCTGCCAGGAAGCCTCCGCCGAAACCGAGCAGGAGCACGCCCGCCGCTGCAGCCGCGAGGACCTTGTTGGTGCGCCAATCCATGATTGCATCCCCCCGTCACCATGAGGGAAGCGTAACCATGTTACGCGGTCAATGCGCTGCCGTCGGCTGGGGGCGCCGGGCGCGCGCCGTTGCGTGGCGGCCGAACCCGGCCTAGCCATGACACAAACGAGGGAAGAGCCATGACGGAAATGGGGCCGGGGCTGGCGCGTCAGGTCCAGACCTATATGCGGGGGCTACAGGGCGACCGCTCCGATATCCCGTTTGATATCCGGGCTCTGGAAGAACTCGCCCGGGATAGGCTTTCACCCGAAGCGTGGGCTTACATCGCTGGCGGCGCGGGCCGGGAAGCGACCATGGCGGCCAATCTTGAAGCGCTGCAGCGCATGCGGGTCGTGCCTCGCATGGCGCGCGACTGCTCCAGCCGCGATCTCGGCGTGAATCTTTTCGGCCGGGCTCTGCCCACCCCCTTCCTGACGGCGCCTATCGGCGTGTTGTCCATGGCGCATGAAGAGGCTGACCTCGCGGTCGCCCGGGCGTCGGCGACCTTGGGCGTCCCGATGATCATATCCAACCAGGCATCGCATCCGATGGAGGCTATCGCAGAAGCCTGTGGCGATGGACCGCGCTGGTTCCAGCTCTACTGGGGGCGGTCCGATGAGCTCGTGGCCTCACTCGTGAGTCGGGCCGAAAAATGCGGCTGTGAAGCGATCGTGGTCACCCTGGACACGACAATTCTGGGCTGGCGGTGCCGAGACCTCGATCTCGGGCACCTCCCGTTTCTCAGGGGCCAGGGTATAGCCCAGTACACGTCCGACCCCGTCTTCCGGAGCATGCTGACTGAGACGCCGGAAAAGAACCCGATGGCGGCGTCAGTGATGTTCACGCAAATCTACTCGGATCCGAGCCTGAGCTGGAACAAGCTCGAGAGCCTGCGGCGCATGACCCGGCTCCCAATCCTGCTGAAGGGCATACAGCACCCTGATGATGCAGAGCATGCCGTGGAGCACCGGTTCGACGGGATCATCGTGTCCAACCACGGCGGGCGCCAGGTCGACGGGGCAGCCGGTTCCGCCGACATGCTCGTTCAGTGCGCGGATCGGGTGGAGGGCCGCATCCCGATCCTGTTCGACAGTGGCGTGCGGTCGGGAGCGGACACTTTCAAGGCTCTAGCCGCCGGCGCTGACGCCGTGTGTGTCGGGCGTCCCTGGGTCTGGGGTCTGGCCGTCGGTGGTCAGGCGGGTGTGGAAGCGGTGCTCGCGAACATGATCGCAGAGCTTGACCTCACCATGGCCCTCGCAGGGTGCGACGATGTGCGCGAAGTCCGGGAGGCGACCTTGATGCGGAGCTGATGCGACGGGACTAGGCTTCCGTCGCGTCAGGGGCTAACACGCGCGCGCAATCAACAAACCCCTCATGGGAGCGAGACGTCATGCGCGTGGGTGTGCCGAAGGAAATCAAGCCGAACGAACACCGCATCGGGCTGACGCCCACGGCCGCTCGCGAGTATGTCGCTCACGGTCATGAGGTGCTGATCGAGAAGGGCGCAGGTCTGGGCGCCGGGTTCGCGGATGACGCCTACGTCAAGGCTGGCGCCCGGATCGTGGCCGATGCCGCCGCGGTCTTCGATGAAGCCCAGATGATTGTGAAGG
Organism: Pseudomonadota bacterium; assembly: GCA_023432855.1. Taxonomy (GTDB): domain Bacteria; phylum Pseudomonadota; class Alphaproteobacteria; order Caulobacterales; family Caulobacteraceae; genus JAEZEZ01. The sequence continues at coordinate 22,160 of JAEZEZ010000012.1, forward strand.
TGAAGGAGCCCCAGGCCGTCGAATGGGCGCGCCTGAAGAAAGATCAGATCCTCTTCACCTATCTGCACCTCGCTCCCGACCCCGCCCAGACGAAAGGGCTCATTGAAAGCGGGTGCGCGGCTATCGCCTACGAGACCGTGACCGACGCCCGCGGCGGACTTCCGCTGCTGGCGCCGATGTCGGAGGTCGCCGGCCGCATTGCCGTCTTTTCCGCTGCTGAAACCCTGCTCAAGCACAATGGCGGAATGGGGTTGCTGCTGTGCGGCGTTCCCGGCGTGCCTCCCGCCCGTGTGGTCGTGCTGGGCGGCGGCGTCGTCGGCATCAACGCAGCGCGCATGGCCATGGGTCTGAACGCCGAAGTCGTCGTGATGGAGCGCTCAATCCCCCGGATGCGCGAAATCGACGACATCTTCCTGGGCCGGGTACTCACGCGTTACTCGGCCATCGACTCCATCGAGGAGGAGATTCTCAAGGCTGATGTGGTCATCGGCGCCGTATTGACCGCGGGCGCCGCGGCGCCGACGCTGGTGAAGCGCGAGCACCTCTCGCGGATGAAGCCCGGAAGCGTGCTGGTCGATGTCTCGATCGACCAGGGCGGATGCTTCGAAACGTCGAAGCCCACGACGCACGCGGACCCGACCTATGTCGTCGACGGTGTGGTCCACTATTGCGTCGCCAACATGCCGGGCGCGGCGCCGCGCACCAGTTCCGAAGCGCTCAACAATGCGACACTGCCGTTCGGCCTTGCCCTGGCCAACAACGGACTCGATGCGCTGACGAAGGACAAGCACCTGGCGCGAGGCCTGAACGTTCTGGACGGGAAAATCACCCATCCTGCGGTCGCGGAAGCCCTCGGTTACGACTTCGTCGATCCCTACGGAGCGTGGCAGTAGCTGCGAGCCGATGACCGCCGTTCTAGGTGAACGGCGCCCCCGGATCGCCTTGCGGGCGGGCGCACAAGGTTTTCTTGCGGCGCCCGCCGGGCCTTTGCGCTAGAACCCCGGCCATGACCGCGCAAGCCAAGTCCAGCTTCGGATTCCGTGACGTCGACGCGACAGAGAAGGTCTCCCTGGTCCGTGGCGTATTCGAGCGGGTCGCCGACCGCTACGACCTGATGAATGACCTCATGAGCGGGGGTGTGCATCGGCTGTGGAAAGACATGCTCGTCGCCCGGCTGAATCCCCAGCCGGGAGAAACGATCATCGATTGCGCGGGCGGCACAGGCGATGTCGCTCGCCGGCTCGCTCGCAGGTCTCGCGTGGTGCAACAGCGCCGGGGCGGCGCAGACGCCCGCGTTATGGTTCTCGACTACAATGCAGAGATGGTCCGCGCCGGCCGCGAGAAGGGTTCCGAGCCGGAGATCGCGTGGGGTGTTGGTGACGCCATGGCGCTGCCATTGCCTGACTCCTGCGCCGATGCGTACGTCATTGCCTTCGGCATCCGGAATGTGGCCGACGTGTCCGCAGCGTTGCGGGAAGCCCGGCGCGTGCTGCGCCCCGGAGGACGCTTCTTCTGTCTGGAGTTCTCTCGGCCACTGTCGGCGCCGCTGCGCCGCGCATACGACGCGTACTCGTTCAAGGTGATTCCGGCGGTCGGCGGGCTGGTCGCTGGTGATCGGGGTTCGTACCAGTACCTGGTCGAGAGCATTCGACGCTTTCCTGACCAGAAGACCTTTTCGGGCATGATCGAGGCGGCCGGCTTCTCGCGCGTGGGCCATACGAACTTCAGCGGCGGCGTGGTTGCGATGCATCACGGCTGGGTCCTCGCGGACTGATGGCCAACCCCTTCGTCTCCGGCGTGAGGTTGATCGCTGCGGGGTGGATGCTGGTGCGCCACGACGCGCTGGCGCCGCGCGAGATCGACACTGTGCTGCCGCCAACGGCGCGCTGGCTGGCGGGATTTCTCCGACTGTTTTCGGGACCGGGAGCACGCCAGGGCCGGCCGGGCGAGCGGGTGGCGCGAGCCCTGCAGCGGCTCGGCCCGGTCGCGATCAAGCTGGGTCAGGTGCTGTCCACGCGCGCGGACATCTTCGGCGTGCAGTTCGCTCAGGATCTGAGCCACCTCAAGGACCGTCTTCCACCGTTCCCCGGCGAGGTGGCGCGCCGGGAAATCGAGGCCGCATTGGAGCGGCCGCTGGAGAGCTTGTTCCTGGAGTTCGAGGACGAGGCGACGGCTGCGGCGTCGCTCGCCCAGGCTCACTGCGCCGTTCTCGCAGACGGACGCAGGGTCGCCGTCAAGGTGCTGCGGCCAATGGTCGAGCGACGGGTGGCCGAAGACATCGACGTGATGCAGCTGGGCGCAAGCATGGTGCACGCTCTGGTGCCTGCGGCGCGCCGTCTCGAACCCCGCGCCTTCGTGGACACCGTCGCGCGCTCGCTGATGATCGAGCTCGATATGCGCATGGAGGCCGGAGCGGCCGACGAACTGGGCGCCATCATGCGCCAGGACGCCTACATGCGCGCGCCGGCTGTGGTGTGGGAGGGCGTTGGTCGCCGGGTCCTCACGCTGGAATGGGCGACGGGCCTGCCGATGAGCGATCCGCTGTCTCTCGAGCAGCCTGGACTGGATCGAAAGGCGCTTGCGGACAACGTGGTCCGGGCCTTTCTCTCCCAGGCGCTCGACCACGGTGCGTTCCACGCCGACCTGCACGAGGGGAACCTCTTCTGTGCGCCGCCGGCGCAAGTGACGGCGGTCGACTTCGGCATCGTCGGACGCCTGAGCCATGATGAGCGTCGCTACCTGGCCGAGATTCTCTGGGGGTTCTTGCAGCGAGACTACATGCAGGTCGCCCGCGCCCATTTCGACGCCGGTTACGTTCCGTCCGATCAGTCGCTGGAGCTTTTCGCCCAAGCGCTCCGCTCTGTCGGCGAGCCGGTCATCGGTCGGCCTGCCAGCGAAGTGTCGATGGGCCGCCTGCTGGGCCAGCTGTTCGAAATCACCGCGCTCTTCGACATGCACCTGCGCCCGGAGCTGGTGCTGCTGCAGAAGACCATGGTCACGGTGGAAGGCGTGGCTCGCCGCATTGATCCTGACAACGACCTGTGGGCGGCGGCGCGCCCTGTGGTCGAGCGCTGGATGCAACGGGAGCTTTCGCCTCTGACCCGGGCGAAGGATGCGGTCGATCAGGTACTGCGAGCCGCGAAGGCCATAGTGCGCCTAGCAGAACAGCAGCCCGCCCCGATCGTCGTCACCCGCACGCGCGATCCTGCCCGGCGCGGAGCCGTCGTGCTTTCGCTGCTGGCGGCGATGATGGCCGCCGCCGCGCTTGCGCTGCAGCTTTTCTGAATTACTTCGGCGCTCGCTTGGCCAGGATGCGCTGCAGCGTCCGCCGGTGCATGTTCAGTCGCCTGGCGGTCTCGGAAACATTGTGCCCGCATAGCTCATAGACGCGCTGGATGTGCTCCCAGCGGACACGGTCCGCCGACATTGGATTTTCCGGCGGCGCGGGTGACTCGTCCTTCATCGCGAGCAACGCCTTCACGACGTCGTCGGCGTCGGCCGGTTTGGAGAGGTAGTCGGTTGCTCCGGCCTTCACAGCGGCAACCGCGGTGGCGATGGCGCCGTAGCCCGTCAGCATGACCGCCCGGGAATCCGGCCTACGCTCGCGCAGGGCCTCGACCACCTTCAGTCCATTGCCGTCTTCCAGCCGCATGTCCAGGACGGCGAATGCGGGAGGTTCGCTCCTGACCTTTTCCATGGCCTCGCCCACGGAGCCGACCAGGGTGACTTCGAAGCCGCGCGATTCCAGAGCGCGTCCCAGGCGGGTCCGCAGCGGCGCGTCGTCATCCATGACGAGCAGGCTCTTGTCGGGCAGTTCGGAGATTACCTCCGCGGCGGCGTCAGTCATGATTCTTTGTTCCATGAACGCGTTCAGCTAAGTGCATAATCCGCTGACTCCTGTTCGGTTCAAGCGTGGCCGTCAGCCATCGGGGGCTTCGATGATTCTCCGCGGCCACGTCACAGTGACCACAGCGCCCCCTTCTTGCGGGTCGTTTCCGAACCTGACCCGTGCGCCTGCCCGCTCCAGCAGTGTCTTGGCGATGAAGAAACCCAGCCCCATGCCCTCGTGGTGTGAGCGGGAGTCCTCGCCGCTGGGCCGGGAGGTAATGTATGGCTCACCGAGCTTGGCCAGTATGTCAGGCGCAAAGCCGGGTCCGTCGTCCTTCACCTCTACCTCGATGGTTTCGGCGTCGAACCGGCCTGTAACGATCACCCGGTCGAGTGCAAAATCCGCCGCGTTCTCCGCGAAGGCGGCGAGTGCGTGAACCATCTCAGGCAGACGACGTACGTCCGGCACGAACTCGCCGTGGGGACCCTCTACCGCCGTGAGTATGGCTGGACCGATCTTGCGGTAGGGCTCGACTACCTCGTCCAGAAGCTGCGCGAGGCCGAGCCGGGCATAGACCGCGTCGCCTCCTTCCGGACGTTGCGAAAGATTTGCGAGGATCTCACGGCAGCGCTGCGCTTGCTGGAGAAGCAGGCGAGCGTCCTCGGCGACAGGATCGTCAGGCGGGGATGAGCGGAGCAGTTCCTTGGCCACCACCTGGATGGTCGCCAGCGGTGTTCCCAGTTCGTGCGCCGCCGCTGCGGCCAGACCACCCAGGGCTGATAGCCGTTGCTCACGGGCCAGCACGGCCTCAGTCGCGGCCAGCGCTAGCTCCATCCGCGAGGCTTCCGCCGCGGCGTGCCAGGCATACCCCGTCGTGAAGGCGATCCCCAGGAGCATGGCGGCGGCCCTTCCCGTGAGAAACGACTTTGGCAGGAACGGTTCGGGGCCCGCCCCCCAGGGGAGGGGGAGCGACCACAGCCACAGCACGGCCACCGCCACACATGCGATCGCGGCGACAACCAGCATCCGTCTGGTGGACAGGGTTGCTGCGGCGACCGCCGGCGGCGCGATCAGGATGACCGTGAACGGGTTCTGCAGGCCGCCCAGCATCATAAGCAGGGCTGCAAACTGAACGACGTCAAAGGACAACTGCGCAGCGGCCTCGGAGTCCGAAGCGTAGTTTCGTCCCCGTGTTGTGAAGGTGAGTGCGAGGTTGAAGACGACGCCTGCAGCGATGACCGGCAGGCACAAGGCCCAGGGCATGGGCACATCGAGCACCAGCCCCTCGAACAGGACGAGTCCGGTCTGACCGGCCAGAGCCACCCAGCGCAGCCAAAGGAGGGTCTGCATGCGCAGGCGCCCCCGCCTTTCCAGCGGAGCATCCCATTCCAGGGCCGGCGGCGGCGTCGCGGCCGCTACGGATTGCGGCTTCGGCGGCTGGGTGGATCTTGCCGACGGTTGGGTCCGGGCCATGGGTCGCCTATACAGGCCCCGCGCCAGGGGCGCGACCGGTCATGGAGTTGTCATTGAGCCGCCTGCCGCTCATCGTCACCATCGTCTGCCTCATCGTCGCCGCAGGGCTGGTCGCCGCTACGTGGCTGATAACGCGCGACCGGGCCAGCGGAGCCGGGGGCGCGGTCGGCGCTGTTACGTCGACGGGTCGCGCCGACGTGGGCGGCCCGTTCCAGCTGACCGACCAGGACGGCCGAGCGGTCGATCAGTCGCTGCTCCGGGGCAAATGGACCGTGGTGTTCTTCGGCTTTACCTACTGTCCCGACGTCTGCCCGACGACCCTGCACGCCCTGGCGGCAGCGAAGGAGCAACTGGGGCGCGATGGGCGGAACCTTCAGGTCGTGTTCGTCACGGTAGACCCTGAGCGCGACACGCCCGAGGCCTTAAAGGCTTACCTTGCCGACGCAGGGCTGCCGGAAGCGACGGGCCTTACCGGCACGCCCGAGCAGATCGCCGCCGTGGCCAAGGAGTACCGGGTCTACTTCGCCAAACGCGGAGAGGGGGCGGACTACACGATGGATCATTCCACCGCGGCGTATCTGATGGACCCCCAGGGTGAGTTCGCCACAGTACTCCCCTATGGGCTTCCCCCCGAGGAGAAGGCGAAGTTGATCCGGCAGGCGATGAGGTCCCGATAGCAATCCGGCGCCCGAAAAACGCCGTTCCCGATAATCTTTTTGCAGCGCCCTGCGTTTCATGGTGCGGTGCACCCATATCTGGGTGCGAGTCGGGTTGTTCATGCTGTACGCACTTCACGAATACGCCTACCACGCCGCGTCTCCGCTGAGACTCGCGGCGCAGATGGCGAGCCAGTTCTGGGGCTCATCCGCAAATCCCGCGTCGGATACGGCGATGGGGCGCACGCTGTACGCCTCGGCCGAACTCTTCACCAATCTCACGCGGCGTTACGGAAAGCCCTCGTGGAACATCGACAGCGTTGAAATCGAAGGTGTCGATGTCCGGGTTCGCCAGGTCACGACCTGGCAGTCTCCGTGGTGTCGCATGGTCCATTTCGCGCGGGATCGTAATGATCTGCGGCGGGCGGGGCGCACCAGCTTCGAGCCCGCTGTGCTCATCGTCGCGCCGCTGTCGGGCCACTACGCGACGCTGCTGCGCGGGACGGTGCGTCAGTTCCTTCAGGACCACGAAGTCTATGTGACCGACTGGACAAACGCCCGGCAGGTGCCCGCCCTGGAGGGGCGGTTCGACTTCTACGACTACATCGATCATGTCCGTGACATGCTTCGCGTCCTGGGTTCCCGCCCCCACGTCGTGGCGGTCTGCCAGCCGGGACCGCCGGTGCTCGCCGCCGCAGCGCTGATGGCCGAGGACAACGAGGACGCCAGACCGGCGTCCATGACTTTCATGGGCTCGCCCATCGACGCCCGGCTGTCGCCGACGGTCACCAACCGGCTGGCGGAGGAAAAGCCGTTCAGCTGGTTCCAGTCCGCGATGGTCCACACGGTGCCGCCGCCTTACCCGGGCGCCGGCCGCCGGGTCTACCCGGGGTTCGTGCAGCTCTACAGCTTCATGTCCATGAACGAGGATCGTCACCGCGACGCCCACTGGGAGTATTTCAACCACCTCGTGGAGGGCGATGGGGACTCCGCCGCCCGTCACCTCGAGTTCTACGACGAGTATCTCAGCGTCCTCGATCTCACCGAAGAGTTCTACCTCCAGACCATCGACGTCGTTTTCCAGAACTACCTGCTGCCGAAGGGCGAGCTGGTGCACAGCGACGGCCGCCGGGTTGACCCGGCGAAGATCTCCGACATCGCGCTGATGACCATCGAGGGCGAGGAAGACGACATCTCCGGCGTCGGGCAGACCCAGGCCGCCCACGCGATCTGCCCGAATATTCCGAGGGCGAAGCGCGAGACCCTCGTGCAGCCGGGGATCGGTCACTACGGGGTGTTCAACGGCCGTCGCTTCCGCGAGGAAATCTATCCTCGAATTCGCGACTTCATCCGCTCCAACGAAACCCTGGGATGAGCCTCTTCCGCCCCCGCTTCGCCGACGGGGACGTGATGGAGGTCGACGGCCTTCGCATCCGCCTGAAGGTCAACGCACGGGCGCGGCGGATCTCGTTGCGGATAGATCCCGCGAAGGGCGAGGCCGTGGCGGTCGCGCCCTCTCCGCGGAGACTTGCCGAGGCCGCCGCCTTCGCGCGGGACCGCGCCGCCTGGGCGGCCGAGCGGCTGGCGGCCCGGCCCGATCGACAGTGCCTTGCGCCCGGGGGCAGCATCCCGTTGCGCGGCGCGCCGACGCGCCTTGCCGCCACGCAGAACGCGGCTGCGGCGCGACTCAGGCTCGAGGAGGGCGGTCCGGTGATTGTCTCGGGGGGTGAAGGCGCCGCCTATGCCCGTCGCGTGGAGAGCCTGCTCAGGCGCGAGGCCCTGCACGAACTCACGGCCCGAACGTCCCACCATGCCAAGGCGCTGGGGCTCTCCGTTCCCAAGGTGGGCGTCGGTGATCCGCGGAGCCGATGGGGATCGTGCACGCCTTCGCGAGGCTCGATCCGCTACTCCTGGCGCCTCATCCTGGCGCCGCCTCATGTGCTGGACTACGTCGCCGCACACGAGGTCGCGCACCTTGTCCACGCCGACCACTCCCCACGCTTCTGGGCGGTGGTGAAGTCCCTGGTAGGCCCGGGGCTGGAGGGCCGCGCCTGGCTCAAGGCCCACGGCGCGAGCCTGCACGCCGTCGGACGCTGACTAGAAGAACAGCGGCTCTTCCTTCTTTTCCGACGGCGCCGGCGGAGGCTGGCGATTGGGTGCGGGCTCGGGGCGGCGTTCGGGCAGGAGCTCTGGCGCGGGCACAGGTTCGCGCCCGGGCTCTTCGGGATTGGGGATCGGGTCCATGCGGCCCGGATCGGAAGGCTCCCGGGTGTCGACGCCGTCCACGCCGCCGCCGAACCATTCGCCCATCCCGTCCAGCAGGTCGCCGATCGGGTCGCCGAACCCCGTGGGCGGATTGGCGCCGCTGGGGATGGCGCCGACCTTGAGCCTCGGCAGGGCGGCGGTCATGAACTGCTTCCAGATCGCCGCCGGCGCCTGGCCGCCGGTGACCCGGCGCATCGGCTTGTTGTCGTCCTTGCCGACCCAGACCGCGGTGACGAAGCCGCCGGTGTATCCGACGAACCAGGCGTCCTTGTAGTCGCTGGTGGTGCCGGTCTTGCCGGCGAGGTCGTAGCCGGAAATGGCGGCCGAGCGCGCGGTGCCCGACGTCAGCACCGAGCGGAGCATCATGTTCATGTAGGTCAGCGGCGGGTTCGCCACGACGGACACGCGGCCGCCCTCGGCGCCCTCGCGCCACTCGTAGAGGACGCGGCCCCCGCGGGTGCGGATGCGGTTGATGCCGTGGGCGCGCACGCGCATGCCGCCGTTGGCGAACGGCGCGTAGGCCTGGGCCATCTCGATCGGGCTGACCTCCACGGCGCCCAGCGCCATCGAAGGCTGCAGGCCGATCTGCGAGGTGATGCCCAGCCTGCGGGCGGCGCGGGCGACGTTCTCGCGACCGACCTCGTCGGCCACCTTTGCGGCCACCGTGTTTATGGACTGGGCCACGGCGTTCTGCATGGTCATCGGCCCGGCGTAGGAGCCGTTGTAGTTCCGGGGCGACCAGTTGCCGATGGTCACCGGCTCGTCGACCACCGGAGTCATCGGCGTCATCCCGGCTTCCATGGCGGCCAGGAAGACGAAGGGCTTGAAGGCCGAACCGGCCTGGCGTCGCGCATCGACGGCGCGATTGAACTGGCTGTCGGCGTAGTTGGCGCCGCCGATCAGGGCGCGGACGCGGCCTTCGCCGTCCAAAGCAACGAGCGCCGCCTGCTCAACGCCCTTGCCGCCGTCGCGGCGCACGATCGCCTGAACGGCGCGCTCGGCCGCGGTCTGGATCGGCAGATCGAGCGTGGTCTCGACCACCAGGTCCTCGGTCGGCTCGCCGACGAGGGCGCGGATCTCCTGGTCCAGCCAGTCGACGAAGTAGGAGGCGTGGGCGGTGGCCAGGGTGCGGGACACGCGCACCGGATTGGCTACGGCTTCGGCGCGCTGCTCCGGCGTGATCACGCGAGAGCGCTCCATCTCGTTAAGGACCACAGTCGCGCGGCCGGCCGCCCGTTCAGATTCGGAAACCGGGCTGTAGCGCGAGGGAGCCTTGAGCAGGCCGGCCAGCAACGCGGCCTCGCCCACGGTCAGTTCCTTGGCGCTCTTGTCGAAATAGCGCTGCGACGCCGCCTCGATGCCGTAGGCGCCGGCGCCGAAATAGACCCGGTTCAGATAGAGCCCCAGGATCTCCTTCTTGGTGAACTTCGCCTCCAGCCAGACCGCCAGCATGATCTCCTGGATCTTGCGCCGCATGTTCTGGTCGGGCGTCAGGAACAGGTTCTTGGCCAGCTGCTGGGTCAGGGTGGAGCCGCCCTGCACGGTGCGCCCCGCACGGGCGTTGGCGACCAGCGCCCGCATCATGCCGATCGGGTCGAACCCCGGGTGGTGATAGAAGCGGCGGTCTTCCACCGCGATGAAGGCGGCGGGCACGTAGTCGGGAAGTTCGTCCACATCCACCGGCGGCGCGGCCTGGCTGCCGCGGACCGCGATCAGCGCGCCCGAGCGGTCGAGGTAGGTGACCGAGGCCTGCCTGTCGATCTCGTAGAGCTTGGAGGTGTCGGGAAGCCCGCGCGCGAAGACCGCCAGGAACGCGACAAGGAAGATGAGGCCCCAGACGCCGAGCACGGCCGTCCAGTAAAGGAACGCCTCGAACGGCTTGCGTTTGCCCTTGCGGGGCTCGCCCTTGGCCATGCTGCGTCGTCTCCCTGGCCCCGAGGGGCGTCCCCGTCTTAATGCCAAGCCCTAGCCGCCGCTACGGGCGAAACCATGGCGGCGGCCCGAAAAGCCAAGCTCGACGATCCGCGCCGCCGCACCGCCATTTGGGGCCGGACCTTGCGGCGGCAAGCGCGGCCGCCGTGCGGCGCATTGCTGCGACGGGGCGCCGGCCGCTTCGCATTGCGGGCGCGATCGGGCACAACCGCGCCATGCCCTCCGACTCGGCCCTTGTCCTCGACGACCCGCTCGACGCGGCGCGCGATCTGCTGCGCCGGGTCTGGGGCCACCGCGAGTTCCGTGGCCTGCAGGCGGGCGTGATCGCCGAGATCTTCGCCGGCCGGGACGCCCTGGCTGTGCTGCCGACCGGCGGCGGCAAGAGCGTGTGCTACCAGATCCCCGCCATGCTGCGGCCGGGCGTGGGCCTTGTCGTCTCGCCCCTGATCGCCCTGATGAGCGACCAGGTGGCCGCCCTGACCCAGCAGGGGGTGGCGGCCGCGCGGCTCGATTCCGGCGTGGGCCTGGACGACCGCACGGCCATCTGGCGCGCGGCCCGGGCCGGCGAACTCGACCTGCTCTACGTCTCGCCCGAGGGCCTTGCCCAGCCGCACATGATCGACCGGCTGCACGAGCTGAAGCTCTCGCTCATCGCCATCGACGAGGCCCACTGCGTCAGCCAGTGGGGCCACGACTTCCGCCCCGACTACCGCGCTCTCGGGCGCCTGGCGGAGCTGTTTCCGGGCGTGCCGCGCCTGGCTGTGACCGCCACCGCCGACGCCCGCACGCGCGAGGACATCCTGCGTTCCCTGCGCCTCGAAGGGGCGGAGGTCTTCGTCGACAGCTTCGCACGGCCCAACCTCAGGCTCAGCGCGGAGCGCAAGGAGAGCGCGAGCCGGGCGCGCACCGACCAGCGCGTGGCCGAGCTGGTCGCCGAGCGGCGGGGGCGATCGGGCGTAGTCTATGTCGGCTCCCGCGACGGCGCCGACCGTCTGGCCGACGACCTGCGGCAGCGCGGCTTTCCCGCCATCGCCTATCACGCGGGACTGGACGCAGCGGAGCGGGACCGGCGGCTTACCCGGTTCCTGGCCGACGACGATGCGGTGATGGTGGCCACCATCGCCTTCGGCATGGGCGTCGACAAGCCCGACGTCCGGTTCGTCATCCATGCGGATCCGCCGTCCTCCATCGAAGCCTACTGGCAGGAGATCGGACGCGCCGGGCGGGACGGGGAGCCTGCTGACGGAATAACCCTCTATGGCCCTTCCGACATCGCCTGGGCCCTGCGGCGCATCGACAGCCGGCCGATGGACGAAGCCGTCAAGGCGGCCCAGGTGCTCAAGGCGCGCCAGCTGTTCCGCATGCTGGACGGCGGGGGCTGCCGGCCCCAGGCGGTGCGCCGCTATTTCGGCGAGGAGGGGGCGGAGCCCTGCGGCGTCTGCGACCTCTGCCGCCGTCCCCCGGTGCTGGCCGACGCCACCCTGCAGGCCCAGAAGGCCCTCTCGGCGGTGCACCGGCTGGGCGGGCGCTACGGCCGCGGCCGCGTCATCGACCACCTGCTGGGCAAGACGAAGGACGTCGGCGACTTCGAGGCCGGCCTGACGACCTTTGGCGTCGGCCAGGAGCTTTCGGTGCAGGGCTGGCGCGACCTCATCGACCACCTGCTCTACGAGGGCCTGCTGGTCGAGGACCCGAACGAAGGCAAGCCGCTGCTCGGACTGGGCGACCCGGCCCTGGTCAAGCAGGTCTATCGCGGCGCGCTCAAGGTCGAGACGCGCCGGGAACTGGAAAGCCGCGAGGCGGGGCGTCCGCGACGGGGGCGGCGCGAACGCGGCCCTGCGACGGCCGTGCCCGAGGCCGACCGCGCCCTGTTCGACGCCCTTCGCGCCTGGCGGAAGGACCGAGCCGCCGAACAGGGCGTGCCGCCCTACGTCATCTTCCACGACCGAACCCTGCTGGAGATCGCGACCGCCAGGCCATCGTCCGCGGCGCTGCTCGGCCGCGTCGCGGGGGTCGGCGAAGGCAAGCTGGCGCGATACGGCGAGGGCGTCCTGAAGGTCGTCCGGGACAACTGACCCCGCGGTTCGCCGCTGTTATTGCGCTGTTCTCCGCTGTTATTCCGCTGTTTCGCGCAACAGCGCAGCCATCCGCCTCCGGGCGGCGGAGAGGGAGAGAAAGGACGGCTTCCCTGTTATTCCCTGTTATTCCTTGTTCCGCCGCACCGAAAAAAATCTCGTCGCCTGATCCCATTGAATCCACGGGGGTTTCCGCGGATTAACAGGGAAATCGGAACAGGGAACTCACTGGTCGAAAACAGGGAATGCACCCGTCGGGAACAGGGACTTCCGCGTGCCTGATTCAGTTGTCAAAGACCGTGACCTGCGCGCCGGAGGTACGGCCGCCCGCCAGCGGGAATCGCACACTGGTTCGGGGGTGGGCCGCAAGAGGCCGGGGCTGGCGCGCAGCCGCCGGGGGCGGCGATCCGGTCGGGGGTTGAAGGCGCGAGGCGGGGCTAGCTGGATTCTTCCCCCGCCTCCGCCGCGGCCTCGGCCAGATCGCGCCAAAGCTCTTCGAAGGCGTCGGGGAAGGCCTGGGTGAGGGTGACGGTCTCGCCTTCCTGGGTGGTGGGTACGCCGGGCTGCAGCCAGCCCCAGATTTCGTAGAAGGAGCCGTCTACGAGGCTGTCGCGCCCCTCTTCGGCGGCGTCGAACAGGCCGAAGCGCCCGTCCTCGAACAGGTGCATCATGCGGGTGACCCGCCCGTCAGGCTCGACCTCGAAGACGAGACAGTCGGGGGCGTCGGGCTGTTCGTGAGACCAGTCCAGCCGCATGTAGCGAACGCCGTCGTCGTCCTCGTTCGCGTCGTCGAGCGCATCGGCCATCATCTGCACGACCCCGGCGACGGGCACGGTGAAGACGCCGCCGCCGCCTTCACGCCAGGCGGCCACGCCCTCGGTCGGATCGGGGAAAGCGGCGTCGGTTTCGGACAGCTCGGTGACGCTGGCGTCCAAGCTCTGGCGGCTCAGCGGCAGGTGGCCCAGCTGGATGCCGAGACCGGACAGGGTGACATGGTAGGCTGGCTCATCGCTGCCGGGGACGGTCTCGACCGCGTGGATCCGGAGGCGCGATCCCTCCTCGCCCGGCCGGGTGCGATAGGCCCAGACCTGGCCGGCGGCGTACGGATGGGCGGACATGGGCTCTCCTCTCGCTTGGGGGCGGGAGGTGGCACGGTCGGCTGGAAATTGAAAGCGCGAGCCCTCCTCCCGGAGGGAGAAGGGAGGCTCACGCACCGGTGGCGTCCAGCGCCGGAGGTATTGCGTGAGGGGTGAGGAATTGCGCCCTGTCCGGCTGGCCGCCGAACCCCTCACCCTCCACGTGGACCTTCGCAGCCAAGGCCCGCTTCGGCCGGCCCTCTCCCCATGGGAGAGGGACAGGGAAAATGCCGCTAGACGTCCACCTCGGCGTCGAGCGCATTCTCCTGGATGAACTCGCGGCGGGGTTCCACCACGTCGCCCATGAGCTTCGAGAACAGGTCGCCGGCGTCGTCGGCATGCTCGACGCGGACCTGCAGCAGGGTGCGGGCCTCGGCGTCGAGCGTCGTCTCCCACAGCTGCTCGGCGTTCATCTCGCCCAGGCCCTTGTAGCGCTGGATCTTCAGTCCCTGGCGACCGGCCTCCAGCACCGCCCGGACGAGGTCCAGCGGACCGCGGATAGTGGTGGACCTGTCCTTGCGGCGGAACACCCCGGGCTTCTCGAACATGTCGGCGAGCGCCGCGGCGCGGTCGGCCAGCTTGCGGGCGTCGAGCGAGTGGACGAGCTGGTCGTCGAGAACGACGCGCTCGGTGACGCCCCGGCGCACGCGCGAGAACGTCCAGGCCCCGCCGGCGCCCTGTTCACCGCTCCAGGCCCCGTCGCCTTCCTCGTTATAGAGGTCGAAGCGTGCGGCGGCTTTCGCGGGATCCGGGTTCTCCCCGAACAGGCCGGCCAGCGCCGCCTGCTCGATGGCGAAGGCCGGGGCCCTGGCCGACAGGCGGTCGATCAGGCCCTTGGCGCTGCGGGCCTCGTTGACGCGCGCGACGAGGTCCTGACCGGTGATGCGCTCGCCCGTGCCGAGGTCGAGCTCGGCGCCGTCGGCGCCTTCCTCGACCAGGAAGGACTGCATCTCGGCGTCGTCCTTCAGGTAGCGGGACGACTTGCCCTTGGCCGCACGGTAGAGGGGCGGCTGGGCGATGTAGAGATAGCCCTTGTCGATCAGCTCGGGCATCTGCCGGTAGAAGAAGGTGAGCAGCAGGGTCCGGATGTGGGCGCCGTCGACGTCGGCGTCCGTCATGATGATGATCTTGTGGTAGCGCAGCTTGTTGATGTCCCACTCGTCGCGGCCGATCCCGGCGCCCAGCGCCATGATCAGGGTGCCGATCTGGTCGGACGAGAGCATCTTGTCGAAGCGGGCGCGCTCGACGTTCAGCACCTTGCCGCGCAGGGGCAGGACGGCCTGGTTCTCGCGGTTGCGGCCCTGTTTGGCCGAGCCGCCGGCGGAGTCGCCCTCGACGATGAAGAGCTCTGACTTGGCGGGGTCACGCTCCTGGCAGTCGGCCAGCTTGCCGGGCAGGGACGAGATGTCGAGCGCCGACTTGCGGCGGGTGAGTTCGCGCGCCTTGCGTGCGGCCTCGCGGGCGGCGGCGGCCTCGACGATCTTGCCGACGATGCTCCTGGCCTCGGCGGGATGCTCTTCGAACCACTGGGCGAGGCCTTCCTGGACCAGGCCCTCGACGGCCGGGCGAACTTCGGAGGAGACCAGCTTGTCCTTGGTCTGGGAGCTGAACTTGGGGTCGGGCACCTTCACCGACAGGACGCAGGTGAGCCCCTCGCGGGCGTCCTCGCCGGAGACGGAGACCTTCTCCTTCTTCGCCAGGCCCGAGCTCTCGATGTAGTTGCCCATAACGCGGGTCAGGGCGGCCCGGAAGGCGGCCAGGTGCGTGCCCCCATCCCGCTGGGGGATGTTGTTCGTGAAGCACAGCATCGTCTCGTGGTAGCTGTCGTTCCACCACAGGGACAGGTCGAGCTCGACCTTGTCGCGCTTGCCGCGGACCACGATCGGGTCCTTCAGCAGGGCCTGTTTCGACTTGTCGAGGTGGCGCACGAACTCCTCGACGCCGCCCTCGTAGGCCATGATCTCTTCCCACGGCTCGGCGCCGCGCAGGTCCGCCAGGCGGATGCGCACGCCCGAGTTCAGGAAGGCCAGTTCGCGCAGCCGGTGCTCAAGCGTCTTGCGGTCGAACTCGATGGCCGAGAACGTGTCCGTGGACGGCAGGAAGGTGACGTGGGTGCCGGTGAGAAACTCGCCATCCTCTTTCGGCGCGTCGCCGATGACCTTCAGCGGCGAGACGGCGTCGCCGCGGCGGAACTCCATCTCGTGGATCTTGCCGCCGCGGTAGATCTTCAGCTTCAGCCAGTCGGACAGGGCGTTGACGACCGAGACGCCGACCCCGTGCAGGCCGCCGGACACCTTGTAGCTGTTCTGGTCGAACTTACCGCCCGCGTGCAGCTGGGTCATGATGACCTCGGCCGCGGAGACGCCTTCGCCTTCATGGATGTCGGTGGGGATGCCGCGGCCGTTGTCGGTGACCGTCGCCGACCCGTCGGAGTTCAGGATCACCTCGACCAGGGTGGCGTGGCCGGCCAGGGCTTCGTCGATGGCGTTGTCGACCACCTCGTAGACCATGTGGTGCAGGCCCGAGCCGTCATCGGTATCGCCGATGTACATGCCCGGCCGCTTGCGCACGGCGTCCAGCCCCTTCAGGACCTTGATGGACTCCGCGCCGTAGTCGGCAGCGGCGGCGTCGGCCGCCTGGTTGGCCTGATCGCCGGCGGTGTCTTTGGTCGGGTCGGTCATGTCATTCCAGTACGGTCAGTCGGCCTGCGTCCACCCGGACGCCGAGGGCCCGGCCCTTCAGGCCTTCGAACAGCGCTTCGTCGGTCCCGGTCAGGAAGGCCTGGAGCCCGAGCGCGGCGATTTCGTCGAAGAGCGCGGCCCGCCGGGAGGCGTCCAGGTGAGCCGCGACCTCGTCCAGCAATAATATAGGATTCGGCTGGGAATTATCACGCGAAAGTCGCGCCGCCTGGGCCAGGACGAGGTTCAGGACAAGGGCCTTCTGCTCGCCCGTCGAACATTCGGCCGCCGGACGGTCGCGCAGGGCGTGAACGACCTCCAGATCGGCCCGGTGCGGGCCGGCCAGGGAGCGGCCGGCGGCCGCGTCGCGCCGCCGCGAAGCCTTCAGCGCCTCGGCGATGGCGGCGGCTTCCGGCGGACCTTCCCAGGCGCCGCCCAGCGCCAGCCGCGCCTGGGGGAAAGGCCGGTCCTCACGCGCCCCGATCTCCGCCTGCAGGGCGTCCAGCGTGCGGAGCCGCGCCTGCATGGCGCGGGCACCCGCCTCGGCAAGGCGTTTTTCCAGGGCGTTCAGCCAGTCGGGGTCTTCCGGACCCTCGGTGAGCAGGCGCAGGCGCTGGCGCAGGGCTTTCTCGTAATCGGACACCACGCCCGCGTGCGATGGCTCGTCGGCGAACACCAGCCGGTCGAAGAAGCGCAGGCGCTCGGCCCGCCCTTCCAGAAACAGCCGATCCTGGGCCGGCGTCAGCCAGACCGGTCGCAGGTGTTCGAGCAGGCGGCCGGGCGCCACGGTCTCCCGGTCGATGCGCACGGTGCGCCGGGCGGAAGAACGGCTCTCAAGGCCGGTGCCGATACGGACAGGCTCGTCCCCGGCGCCAAGGGCTGCGGTGACACTCCACGCCCGGCCCTCCGCTTCGCCGGGGAGGCGGCGGCCCACCTCGCCAACGACGGCGGCGCGCAGACCGCGTCCGGGGGTCAGGAAACTGATCGCCTCCAGCAGGTTGGTCTTGCCCGCCCCGTTGGGACCGAACAGGTAGACCGACGCGCCGCCGGTCGCGAGCTCGGCGCGTTCGTAGGACCGGAAGTCGGTCAGGGTCAGGCTTTGGAGGGTCGCCCGGTTCATCCTAAGCTCGGCTGGCGCCCGGGACGGGCGCGAACGAGGGGATCAGGCTATGGACGTTCTGAAGGCGTTTGTCGCGGCCGCTCTGGCCGCAGCGGGGATCGCCGCGGCTCCGTTTCCGGCCGCGGCCCAGACGGGAGCCAAGCCGAGCTTCGACTGCGCCAAGGCCCGCACCTTCGTGGAGCGGACCATCTGCGCCGACGCGGGGCTTGCGGCCAAGGACGTGAAGCTCAACGAGCTCTACCGGACCCGGTTCAACGGCGCGAAGGGCTACGGCATGCCCGAGCAGGCCGAAGGACTGAAGCAGAGCCAGCGCGCGTGGCTGGCGCAGCGCAACCGCTGCACGACCGCCGAATGCGTCCACGCAAGCTACGACGAGCGCCTCCGCCAGCTCAGCTTCTGACCTCAGACCCGCAGCGGCATCAGCACGTACTGGACGCCGCCGTCGGCAGGGTCGAGCACGAGCGTCGGTGAGGCGGGGTCGGCGAACCGGAACTCGGCCTGTTCGCCGGTGATCTGGCCGGCGACGTCGAGCAGGTACCGGGCGTTGAAGCCGATCTCGAAGCTCTCGTCGTCGTAGTCGACCTCGACCTCCTCGACGCCCTGGCCGGCTTCCATGTTGCGGACCGTCAGGGTGACCTTGCCGGGATCCACGGCCAGCTTCACCGAACGGGACTTCTCGGCCGAGATGGTCGACACGCGGTCGACCGCCTGGGCGAAGACGGTGTTGTCGACCGTCAGCAGGCGCTGGTTGTCCTTGGGGATGACCCGCACGTAGTCGGGGAAGGAGCCGTCGATGACTTTGGAGGTCAGGGCGGCGCGCCCGAACTCGAAGCGGATCTTGGCCGCGGAGACCTGGACTTCCACGGGACCCGTCCCGTCGTCGAGCAGGCGGCGGACCTGGTCGATGGTCTTGCGCGGGACGATGACGCCCGGGCCGCCCGCGGCGCCTTCGGGGGCCGGCATCTCGGCCAGCGCCAGGCGGTGCCCGTCGGTGGCCACGGCGCGCAGGCGCTGGTCGCCGCCGTCCATCACCGTGTGCAGGTAGAGGCCGTTCAGATAGTAGCGCGTCTCCTCGGTGGAGACCGCAAAGCGCGTCTTGTCGATGAGCCGGGCGAGATCCTCCTTCATCACCGTGTAGCGGGACGACAGGCCCTCGGAGGACATCACGGGGAAGTCGCCGGCCGGCAGCACCGGCAGGTGGAAGCGCGAACGGCCCGCGGACACCGTCAGGCGTGGATCGTCGCCGGAATAGCGGAGCTCGACGTCGGCGCCCTCGGGCAGCTTGCGGACGATTTCGTACAGGGTATGCGCCGGGGCCGTGATCTGGCCCTGGGCGTTCACCACCGCCTCGGCCTCGTCGACGATCTCCATGTCGAGATCGGTGGCCGAGAACGAAACGCCGTCACGGTTGGCCGACAGCAGCACGTTGGACAGGATGGGAATGGTATTGCGGCGTTCGACGACGCTCTGAACGTGGCCAAGGGCCTTCAGCAGCGCCGCGCGCTCGATGGTCAATTGCATGTGTCGCGCCCAACGACCGGACCGAATCTGCCGGCCAGAGAGAGATTAAGGGCTTCGCACAGTATCCAAAAAGGGCGGCGGGGGAAGCCCTGCAAAGGCTTGCCCCCGCCGTGGATTGTGGATTGCGGCGATCAGCCCCGCAGCTTGCGCGACAACGCCTCGACGTCGCGGGCGATCTGCTCGTCCTGGCCCATCAGTTCCTCGATCTTCTTCACGCCGTGAAGGACCGTGGTGTGGTCGCGCCCGCCGAAGCGGCGGCCGATATCCGGGTAGGAGCGGGTCGTGTGCAGCTTGCACAGGTACATGGCCACCTGGCGGGGACGGGCGATCGAGCGCGTGCGGCGCTCCGACAGCAGGTCCTCCTTCTTGAGGCCGTAGTGGTCGGCGGTGGTCTTCTGGATCTCGTCGACCGTGATGCGGCGCTCTACGCCGCCGGTCAGGTTCGGACGCAGGAGGCTCTGGACCTCCTCCAGGGTGAGGCTGGACAGCCGCGCGCCGGCGACCGCCACGAGGGTGTTCAGCGCGCCTTCCAGCTCGCGGATCGACCCCGGCACCTTCTCGGCCAGAAACTGCATGACCTCGGGGCGGGCGGGCAGGTCGATGGGCTGGCGCTGGGCCAGCAGCTCGAGCTTGCGGCGCACGACCGAGAGGCGGAGCTGCTTGTCGCCCGGCTCGATCGGGCAGACGAGCCCGGCGCCCAAGTGTGAGCGCAGGCGGGCGTCGACCTCGGTCATGGCGCTGGGCGGCTTGTCGCCGGTGAGCACGACGCGGCGGCCGTCCTCCAGCAGGGCGGTGAGGGTGTGCAGCAGCTCTTCCTGGGTCGACTGCTTGCCGCCGATGAACTGGACGTCGTCGATCAGCAGCAGGTCCGCGCCGCGCAGGTCTTCCTTGAAGGCCGAGGTGGAGCGGTCCATCACCGCGCGCACGAAGCCCGAAAGGAAGCGCTCGGCGGTCAGGTAGACGACCTTGGACTCCGGCCGCAGGCGCTGGGCCTCCCAGCCGATGGCGTTGAGCAGGTGGGTCTTCCCGTGCCCGTAGGGGCCGTGAAAGAAGACCGGGTTGAAGTGGCCGTCCGCCCAGCTCGCCACCTGACGGGCCATGGCGTAGGCAAACTCGTTGCCCTGGCCGGCGACGAAGCTGTCGAAGCTCAGCCGCTCCTGCAGGCCGGCCGCGCGGACCGGGCGCTGGCGCTCGCTCATGTCTGACACGGCGCCGTCATAAACCGTCGCTAGGCTGTCTTCGGGCGTCGGTTCCGGGGCGGCGCCCCCGTCGGCCTCGTGCTCCATGCGCGAACGCAGGCCGAGCGAGCGGCGGGCGGGGTCGTTCTCGATCCACAGCTCGTTCACGCGGCCGATGGCGTTGCGCTTGAACCAGTCGCGGGCGTAGGCGGTGGGGGTGACGAGATAGAGCGAACCGGTCGCTCCCGGACGCACGTCCGAGGGAGCCACGTAGGAGTTGAACGGGCCCTCGCCCAGTTCGCCCCGCAGCGCCGCCGCGACCTTGGTCCACACCGCCTCTGGCGGCGTTCCCGTCTCCAGTCTCGCCATGTTTTCCCCCAACCCCCGGACAAGGTTTGATCGTTGACCAAAACGCGAGGTCTTGGCCTGTTTAGGTAGTCAATACAGTCTCTTGCAGCGCAGACGCGAAGGAGCCCCCCGCGCGCTTTTTCCGTCCCAGGACGGCCTGCGCTAGGGCTCCAAAATTAGCCGAGGCGGGCGCCCCGTAAAGGGGGATTATTGGCCCCCGAATGCGAATAAACGTGTTGACTCCGTTAACCGCCTCCCCTGCTTGGGGAAAAATGATGAAGGCAGTTTGACGCGCGGCGAATCGGTCGCAGGCGCCCTTACGAGACAAGGCGAAAAGGCCGGACGAACTTGCGTTCGCCCGGCCTTGAATCCGTGTGAAAATTTCGTGACAGCCCCGGCGGGGCCGGTCGATCAGGCCGCCGACAGCTTCTTCAGCTGGGCGTGCAGGCGCGACACTTTTCGCGCGCCGGTGTTCTTGTGCACCACGCCCTTGGTGACCGCGCGCATCAGCTCGGACTGGGCGGTGATGAAGGCCGCGCCGGCGGCCTTGGCGTCGCCGGCGGCGATCGCTTCCTCGAACTTGCGCAGGTAGGTGCGCACGCGCGAACGGCGCGCCTTGTTCACCTCGGTGCGGCGCTCGATCTTGCGGATCGCCTTCTTGGCGCCGGGGTTATTGGCCATGTCGGTCCTCGAACGGAAACGCCGCAGGCCCCTGCCCGCGGCGTGGAGAAATCAGGAGGCGCGCCTATAGCGGAGAAGGGCTGAGCGGTCAACGAGAGTCCGCGAGAAACGGCGCGGGCGCGACGATCGCGCCGGCCGGTGAGACAGGGTTCGGCGTTGAAACCTGCCGGCCGCCGCCCTCTTGCCGGCGAGAGCTCGCTCCAGCAAGGCTGAGAATGGCGACCTCCAAGAGCGGCGCGACACGGAGGCCTTCGAATGAGCGGAGAGCAGGCGAGCGTCACCGGGGTCTGGAACGGGCTGTTCACCTATCCCGACGGTGTCGATCCCGGCCATTTCGTCGCGACCCTGCTGGAGTTCGGCGGCAGCCTGAGTGGGACGACCCACGAACCGAACCTCTGGAACGCTGACATCACCTTGTTCGCGACGCTCAACGGTTCTCGCGTCGAGGACTCCGTTCGCTTCGTGAAGACCTACGACGGGAGTGGCGGATGGAGCCACGCCGTAGACTACGAGGGCCGGCTCAGCGGCGACCGGAGCGAGATCGAGGGTGTCTGGACCATCCCGGGCCAGTGGTCCGGCCGGTTCCTGATGATCCGCGCCGGCCGCGCCGTCACCGCCGAACGGCGCGAGGCCTTCGCGAAGGCCTAGCGCCCCTTGAACTCGGGCTTCCGCTTCTCGACGAAGGCGGCCATGCCTTCCTTCTGGTCCTCGAAGGCGAACAGAGAGTGGAACAGGCGTCGTTCGAAACGGACGCCCTGGGTCAGGGTCGTCTCGTAAGCCGCGTCGACCAGCTCCTTGTTCATCATCACCGCCAGCGGCGACTGGGAGGCGATCTTGGCCGCGGTCTTCTTTGCTTCCTCGACCAGCTGGTCGTTGGCCACGACCCGGCTGACCAGACCCGCCCGCTCGGCTTCGGCGGCGTCCATCATTCGGCCGGTCAGGATCATGTCCATGGCCTTGGACTTGCCGACGTAGCGGGTCAGGCGCTGGGAGCCGCCGATCCCCGGCGCCACGCCGAGGTTGATCTCGGGCTGGCCGAACTTCGCGCTCTCGGCGGCGATGATGAAGTCGCACAGCATGGCCAGCTCGCAGCCGCCGCCCAGGGCGTAGCCGGACACCGCGGCGATGATCGGCTTGCGGAAGCGGGCGATGCGGTCCGAGACGCCGGCGAAGAAGTTCTCGGTGAACATCTCGGCGTACGACTTCGACGACATCTCCTTGATGTCGGCGCCCGCGGCGAAGGCCTTTTCGGAGCCGGTCAGGATGATGCAGCGGATGTCGTCGTCGGTGTCGATGGCGTCCAGGAAGGCCGACAGCTCGGCCATCAGCTGGGAGTTCAGCGCATTCAGGGCGTCGGGGCGGTGCAGGCGCACCAGCGCGTAGCCGTTCTCGCGCTCGACGATCAGGGTCTGGTAGGCGGACATGGCGAGCTCCCGGTGCTGAACGCGCCTGCCTCTAGCAATCCCGTCAGGCTTCGGCCAGCGCCGCCAGCTTGACGACGGTGTTGTGGTTGCGGGCGGTCACCGCCGCGCCGAAGGCTTTCCCTCCGCGGGCCGTGGACAGCTTCGACGTGCCTACGCCGGCGTCGAACCAGATCCAGATCACATCGCCCGCCCGCTCCACCTGTTCTCCATCCTGGGCCAGCGCGCGCAGGCGCTCGACCGCGTCGGTCGCCGGGGCCGCCTTGGGAACGAACGCCAGCAGGCGGCTGGGCGCGACGCGCGCGGCCTCGGGAAACGGACAGGCCTCCAGCAGGGTCCGCCACTGTGCGGCGGTCCGGCACATGAATTCGGTGAAGAAGCCGAACCGCGCCTCGAAAGCCGCCTCGAGCGCGGCTTCCAGTTCAGCGCCGGCGAGCTTCCCGGGGTCGAGCACGAGGTTGCCGCTGGCCAGCAGGGTCTGCGCTCCCTCGAACCCGAGTTCGGCGGCCATCGCCCGCAGCTCGGCGGCCGACGCCTTGCGGCCGCCGACGTTCACCGCGCGAAGCAGACAGACGGACTTCATGGGGCCGTCCTATCCGATCCCCGCGCGGCGGGGGAGGGCGTCAGGTCTGGCACCCGGGACACCAGAAGGTGCTGCGGCCCCCCTGGACGATGCGCCTGACCGTTCCGGTGCAATCGCCGGGGCAGGGCTGGCCCTCCCGGCCGTAGACGTCGAAGCGGTGCTGGAAATAGCCCTGACCGCCCTCGGCGTTGGCGAAGTCGCGCAGGGTGGACCCGCCTGCCCCTACGGCCTCGGCCAGCACCTCGCGGACGGCGCGCGCCAGCCGCTCCAGCCTCTGAGGGCCGATTTTTCCGGCCGCCGTCTTCGGCGAGATGCGGGCCCGGAAGAGGGCTTCGCAGGCGTAGATGTTGCCGACGCCGGCGACCACACGCTGGTCGAGGAGGGTGGCCTTCACGTTCTGCTTCCTGCCGCGGAACGCCGCCTTCAGGGCCTCGGCGTTGAAGGCGTTGCCGAGCGGCTCAGGCCCGAGAGCGGCGAACCAGGGATGCGTGTCCAGCTCCGCCGTCGGGATCAGCGCCATGTAGCCGAAGCGGCGGGCGTCGGAGAAACCGATGCGCCTGCCGGCGTCGGTGACCAGCGAGAGGTGTTCATGCTTGCCGCCCACCGGGGCGGCCTCCTCGAACTCTGCGGTCAGTTCCCCGTCGAGGGTGAACCGCCCGGTCATGCCCAGATGGGTGACCCAGGTTTCGCCCGTGTCCAGGTGAAACCGCAGGTACTTGGCCCGCCGCTCCAGCGCCACCACCCGGGCTCCCTCCAGGCGCCCGGCGAAGCCCTCGGGGAAGGGAAAGCGCAGGTCCGGGCGGTTGACCTTCACCTGCGTCAGCCGCGCCCCGGCCAGCGCCGGCTCCAACCCGCGGCGGACCGTCTCGACCTCGGGCAGCTCGGGCATCGGGGCTCCTCAGCTGCTGGCGGCGTTGCGCTGCAGGGCGAACAGCTCCTGGCAGCCGTGCAGGGCGAGGCCGAACAGGATGTCGAATTCCGGCCGGGTGAACCCGCGCTTCTCGCCCGTCGCCTGGACTTCCACCACCCGGCCGTCGCCGGTCAGCACGAAGTTGGCGTCGACCTCGGCGTCGGAATCCTCCTCGTAATCGAGGTCGAGCACGGGCGTGTCCTGGTGGATGCCACAGGAGACCGCCGCCACCTGGTCGAGGATGGGGTCGGTGGCGATCACGCCTTCCGTCGTCAGGTAGCGGCAGCATTGCGCCAGGGCGACCCACGCCCCCGTGATGGCCGCGGTGCGGGTGCCACCGTCCGCCTGGATGACGTCGCAGTCGAGCATGATCTGCCGCTCGCCCAGCGCCTTGAGGTCGACGACGGCGCGCAGGCTGCGACCGATCAGGCGCTGGATTTCCTGGGTGCGGCCGGACTGCTTGCCGGCCGAGGCCTCGCGCCGGCCACGGGTGTGGGTGGCGCGCGGCAGCATGCCGTACTCGGCCGTCACCCAGCCCGAACCGCGCCCGCGCATCCACGGCGGCACGCTGGCCTCGTGGCTGGCGGTGACCAGCACCCGGGTGTGACCGAACGAGACGAGGCACGAGCCCTCGGCGTACCGGTTGACGCCAGTTTCCAGCGTGATGGGGCGCAGTTCGTCGGGCGCTCGGCCGGAAGGACGCATGGCGGGGTCTCCTGAGGTTGGCCGGAGGGGTTAGCCCGGCCCGCGCCCGGCGTCACCCCTTGCCGGCCCGGCGGAGCCCGTTCAGCGTCCGGAAAGCCCCTGGGCCGACAGTCGCCGCCCCGGCGCCCGGGCCAGGGCGGCGCTCCATGCCCTGGCGGCTTCGTCTGCGCGGCCCAGTCGGGCGAGTTCTTCGGCCAGCAGTTCGTAGCCTGGTTTCTCGATGGCCGGCGGGCCGAACTCGACGGGCAGGGCGACTTCCAGCTCCACCGCGCGGCGCAGTTCGGAGACCCCCTCTTCCGCCTTGCCGGCGCGCAGGGCGGCGAGACCCGCGCTCTGAGCTAGCAGGACTTCCAGCCTGCGCTCCGTGTAGCGCGCCTCCGCAGTCCCGGGCCTGCCGATCCTGCGGAGGTCTTCGGCCACCGACTGCAACCGGGTGTGAGCTGCGGCCGCGCCCGCCGCGTCCCGCGCCGCGAGGACGTCGCCGTAGGCCAGGTGCAGGCGTGTTTCGGGAAAACCCCGCGCGGGCGCCTGCAGACGTTCGTCCGGCCAGTCGCCGGTCTCGATCAGACGCCTCAGCGCCATGTCCGACCATGATCGCACGGCTCGGGCGCCCGGGCCCGGGCCTTGCGCGGCGAGTCCACTCCGGGCTTCGACCAGGCAGCCGTCGATGACGGCGTCCGCCTCGGCGGTCCGTCCCCGTTGCAGTTCGGCGTAGACCAGCCATTCGGCGTAGTGGCCGCAGCTGCTCGGCGGCTGGCCGCGGGCGGCGCGCTGGCGGTTCACGACCCCCTGGGCGCGCTCGTTCATCGCCGCGGTGTCGTCCCAGAGGCCGAGCGCCAGAAATATGTGGCTGGTCATGTGTACGGCGTGGCCCGCCTCGCCGGCCACGTCGGCATAGAGGCGGGCGGCCCTCAGTCCCAGCGGCGCATGGTCGGGGTCGTCATAGCTATGGATCAGATAGTGCAGGACGCCCGGGTGCCGGCGGTTCTCGAGAAATGCTTCCTCGAGCACGGCGGCGGCGCGCATGTAGATGGCCGTGTCGCGTCCCTCATGAGCGAGCCCCAGGATCGACAGGCCATGGAAGGCCCGTGCGTCGACATCGTCGGGGTAGCGCGCCGACAGTTCGCCCATGGCCGCAGAGTAGAGCCGGTCGCGCTCTTCCTTGGAGCCTTCGCCGTACAGCACCTCGACCGTAGCCAGCCACGCCTTCTCGCGCGCCGTAGGGGCCTTGGCCGCCCGGGCTTCGGGCGTCGGCCCCAGCCGGGCCAGAGCCGCCCGCGCGGCGTCGATGTCCTGCTCCATCCAGATCGGGTGGGTGTAGGCGAGCGCCTCGCCCCAGTAGGCCATGGCGAAGTCGGGATCGGCCGCCTGGGCCTGGCGGAAAGCCTCGATGGCGGCGGCGTATTCGAAGTTGTGAAGCTGGGCGAGACCCAGGCGGAAAGCCGATTGGGCGGCCGGGGCGCCGGAGTTGGCGAAGTCCACGTCTCCGACGCTCGCCGAAGCCGGCACGGACGGGGCGTCGCCGCCGTGGCCGCCGTCGTGGGCGGCTGCGGATGTCGCCAGCAGCAAGGACAGGACGAGCGGCAATCCCGGAATGCGCATCGGCGGTTCCCCAACCACGTCTCACCAGGTCGCGCAGCTTAGGCGCAGGGTCGGCGGGCGGCAACGCGCTCGGGACGGCTTGACCGCCGCCGCGCTTGACGCACCATCCGTACATGGCGCGCACCGTCGTCATCTATGCGCTGATCCTGGCCGCCGGGGCCTTCGCGCTGCAGTGGCTGGAATACCAGTACCTGGCGCGCGCCTTCTCGCGCGAGTTCTACATCGCGCTGATCGGCGTCACCTTCGCCGCAGGCGGGGTGTGGGTCGGCTGGCGGCTGACGGCCCGTGACAGGCCTGGTCCGTTCCGCCGGAACGAGGCGGCCCGCAGGGCGCTCGGTCTGACCGGTCAGGAGATGCGCGTCCTGGAGCGACTGGCGGCGGGCCAGTCGAACAAGGAAATTGCGCGGACCCTCGGCCTGTCTCCGAACACCGTGAAGACGCACGCCGCCAATCTCTATGCAAAGCTCGACGTCGCCCGGCGCACTCAGGCGGTAGGCAAGGCGCGCGAACTGAGCCTGATCCCGTGAGCGCCTGCTCCGAAGGGGCGGGACGGAGGAATTCACCCGTTCGGGCGATACCATTGCGCCGGCCCGCGGCACACCGTCGGCGGATCATCCGCGAACAAGGAACGCATCCATGATCCGCAGCATCCTCATCTACGGCCTGATCTCGGGCCTCATCATCATGACCGGCATGATCACCGGCATCGTCCTGGCGGACGGCCAGCATGGGGGCAGCGCCTCCATGTTCGTGGGCTACCTGATCATGCTCGTGGCGCTGTCTTCCATTCTGGTCGCCGTGAAGCAGTACCGGGACCGGACGCTGGGCGGGGTGATCCGGTTCTGGCCCGCCCTGCTGATGGGCCTGGGCATCGCGGCGGTGGCCGGGGTGGCCTACGTCGCCGTGTGGGAGGTCTACCTCGCGGTGACCGACTACGCCTTCATGGAGCAGTACGCCGCCAACGCCATCGAGGCCAAGCGCGCTGCCGGCGCCACCGGAGCGGAGCTCGAGAAGGCGATCGCCGAGATGGAGGCGATGAAGGTGCAGTACGCCAACCCCCTCTTCCGACTGCCCATCACCTTCTCGGAAGTTTTTCCGGTGGGCCTGCTGATCGCGCTGGTCAGTGCGGCGCTGCTGAGGAACCCTCGCTTCCTGCCGGCGAGGGCGCCGGCAGCATAGGCGGCCCAGACTGAAGTCCTCGTCCCTCGGCGATCGACGGACGAGGACTTCAGCGGCGCCTAACCTCGTGCGGCCGCCTCGATGGCCGCCACGTCGATCTTGGACATGGTCATCATCGCCGCCATGACGCGGGCGTTCTGGGCCGGGTCGTCGGAAGTGCTGAGTTCGATCAGCTGGCGCGGCGTCACCTGCCAGGACAGGCCGAAGCGGTCCTTCAGCCAGCCGCACTGGCTGGGCTCGCCGCCGTCGGCGGTGAGCGCGTTCCAGTAGCGATCCACTTCCGCCTGGTCCCTGCAGTCGATGACGAACGACACCGCTTCGTTGAACTTGAAATGAGGGCCGGCATTCAGCGCCGTGAAGCTGCCTCCATCGAGTTCGAACTCGACGGTCATGACCGAACCGGCCGGCATGGGCGCGCCCTCGGGATAGCGGGCGACTTTGGTGATCCTCGAATTGGGGAAAAGCGAGACGTAGAACTGGGCCGCCTCTTCGGCCTGGGAATCGAACCAGAGGAAAGGCGTGATCTTCGGCATGGTCGGGCTCCGTCTGTGGCTTCCCTCAGGACGATGAAGCAGGGGCCGGGCCGACATCGGATGTCAAATCCGCGAGCCGGGGTCGGGGGCGCTTGCAGCCGCAGGTGCACGCCCTATCCTCTCACCCCATGACCCCGCTGCACCTTCCCGGCAGTGCTCCACGTTCCGCCTCCCTAGCGGAGCTGGACGAGCGTGCGCGCGACATCTTCCGGCGCGTGGTGGAGACGTACCTGGAGACCGGCGAACCTGTCGGTTCGCGGACGGTCTCCCGGGGCGGCGTCTCGTTGTCGCCGGCGTCGATCCGCAACACCATGCAGGACCTGACGCACCTCGGCCTGCTGGCGGCGCCGCACACCTCCGCAGGCCGCCTGCCGACGCATGCGGGTCTGCGGCTGTTCGTGGACGGCATCCTGGAGGTCGGCGACGTCGGCGAGGACGAGAAACGCGAGATTGAGGGGCGACTGGCCGGGCGCGGACGCAACTTCCAGGAGGCCCTGGACGAGGCGACCAGCCTGCTGTCGGGCCTGGCCGGCGGCGCGGGCGTCGTGGTCAGCCCGACGCGGGACCTCGGCGTGAAGCATGTGGAGTTCGTCTCCATGCCCCCGGATCAGGCGCTGGCCATCATCGTCTTCGAGGACGGCTCGGTAGAGAACCGGCTGATGCGCATGCAGCCGGGCGTGACCCCGTCGACCCTGCAGGAGGCGTCCAGTTTCCTGAACGCCAAGCTGCGCGGCCTCACCCTGGCGGAAGCTAAGGCGCGCACAGCGGGAGAGCTCGAGCAGGCCCGGCGCGAACTGAACGAAACGGCGGCGCGGCTGGTCGAGGACGGGCTGGCGGCCTGGGGCGGCGGCGAGGCCGGAGACCGGGCGCTCATCGTGCGCGGCCGGGCCAACCTGCTCAACGATGCGGAGGCGGCCCAGGATCTCGAGCGCGTGCGAATGCTGTTCGACGACCTGGAGCAGAAGGAGCAGCTGATCGGCCTGCTGGACGACGTGCGTGACGCCCAGGGCGTGCGCATCTTCATCGGCGCCGAGACGCGACTGTTTTCGCTGTCGGGTTCCTCCGTGGTCGCGGCGCCCTATATGACGGGGCGCCAGAAGGTGGTCGGCGCGATCGGCGTGATCGGCCCCACCCGGCTGAACTATGCGCGGGTGATCCCGCTGGTGGACTACACGGCCCGCGTGCTGGGCCGGATGCTGGATGGTTGAGAGAGTTTGATGACGGACGAGACGAGCGGCCGCGACGAGGATTTCGGCGATGTCGAGAACCAGCATGACGACCTGATCGTCGACGACGAGACGCCCGAGCAGGCGGTCGAGCGGCTGTCGGCCGAGGTCGAGATGTGGCGGGACCAGGCCTTGCGGGCCAAGGCGGAAGCCGAGAACACGCGCCGGCGCGCCGAGCGCGAGCTCAACGACGGCAAGGCCTACGCCATCAGCCGTTTCGCGCGCGACCTGCTGGGCGTCGCCGACAACCTGCAGCGGGCGCTGATGGCCGCGCCGGCCGAGGACGCCGACCCCATGCTGAAGAACTACGCCATGGGCGTGGAGCTGACCGAGAAGGAGCTGATCGCGGCCTTCGAGCGCAACGGCGTCAAGCGCATCCATCCGCTCGCCGGCGACAAGTTCGATCCGAACATGCACCAGGCCATGAGCGAACAGCCGGCGCCGGAAGGCGTCTCGCCGGGCGCGGTCGCCCAGACCCTGCAGACGGGCTACGAGCTTTTCGGCCGCGTCCTGCGCCCCGCCATGGTGATCGTCGCGGCCAAGGATCGCGCCGCGCAGGCCGAGGGAGCCGGCGCCTACGCCCGCGCCGCCCAGTCGACCGGCGAGGCCATGGACCGCAAGGCCTGAGGATCAGCCGGCCATGAACCGCCGCGTGGCGCGCTTGATCGCGTCCGGATCCATGAAGTGGCCGCCCTTGAAGCCATAGAACTCCACGTCGTAGCCGTCGCCCTCGAGCTGGCGGGCCATGCCGCGCGCGGCGGCGTAGCTGGCGCCGGGGTCTTCCTGTCCATTGGCGATGAAGATCTTCGGCGTCCCGACGGCGCCCGGCGCGTGGTAGCGGATCGGCGCGAAGGCCAGGATGTGGCTGAAGAAGTCGCCGTTCACCAGGCCGGACGACAGGGCCATGGTGCCGCCGTCCGAGAAGCCGGCGACGGCGATCTTCTTCGGATCGATGCGGAACCGGTCGAACATGGCCGCCAGCGCCTGGTCGATGAAGACGGCGTCGGGTCCGACCGGGCCGTTGTCCACCTCCCAGGTGATCCCCCGGGACTGGGGCGCCATGACGATGAAGCGGTTGCGGGCGGCCGCCCGGCGCCACTCGCCGAGGGTCTCGTTGGCCAACTGGGTCTTGCCGTGGAGCATGACGAGAAGCGGCGCCGGGGTGGCCGGGTCCACGCCTTGGGGTACGAAATAGTGCGCGTCCCGCGCGTCGAGGCCGAGGACGCCCTGTCCGGCGGCCAGCGGAGATTTCGTCGGTTCGTCCGGTCGGGCCTTGAAACGGCCCGTTGCGGCCACGGACGCGTCGCCCACGCCCGACTGCCGCGCGAGTGCGGGAGCCGCGGCGAGCGAAATGGCGCCGCCGAGCAAGAGCCTTCGATGGATCATTCCGGTCTCCTCGTCCGCCCCCCGGCGACGCGTCAGCCCTTCAGGTGATGCTCGAACCAGGCCGTCGCCCGCTTCCAGGCGTCGGCCGCCGCGGCTGCATCGTAGCTTGGCCGGTAGTCGGCATGGAAGCCGTGCTGCGCGTCCGGATAGACGACGATCTCGCTATCGGTCTTTCCGGCCGCCTTCAGG
The DNA here is from genome assembly GCA_023432855.1 of Pseudomonadota bacterium. Taxonomy (GTDB): domain Bacteria; phylum Pseudomonadota; class Alphaproteobacteria; order Caulobacterales; family Caulobacteraceae; genus JAEZEZ01. The sequence continues at coordinate 52,786 of JAEZEZ010000012.1, forward strand.
GCCGCGCGCATCTGCTCGACGCTCTCCAGCGGAATGCCGCGATCCTTGCCGGCGTAGAGACCGAGCACGGGCGCGTGCAGGTCTCCGGCGATGTCGACCGGGTAGGGGCGGTCCGGCTCGCCTCTCGGGGGCTGTCCAGGCTCGGGCGGAGGCGGGGCGACCAGCCGTCCGTAGAAGGCTGCGCCGGCGCCGATCTCCGGATGCCGGGCCGCGGACATCCACACCACGGTCCCGCCCCAGCAGAAACCGGTGATCCCGTGCTTGCCGTCGCGCACGAAGGACTGCTGCTTCAGCCAGGAGAGGGTGGTGGTGACGTCGCCCATGACCTGGGGATGGCGCGCCGTGGCCACGATCTTCAGGATCTCGTCGAAGTCCGTGAGGCCGGCGGGGTCGCCGGCGCGATGGAAGAAGGCCGGGGCGATCGCGACGTAGCCCTGCCGGGCCCAGCGGCGGCAGACGTCCTTGATGTAGTCGTGCACGCCGAAAATCTCGCTGACCACGATGACGGCCGGCGCCTTCGCCTTGTCCTTCGGGCGCGCCACGTAGGCGGGCAGGGGCTTGGGCTCGCCGTTGGGGATCTCGATCTCGTCGATGACCAGCCCGTCGTCCGAAGTCGTGACCGGCTGGGCTTCCGCCGCCAGGGCCGCCACCGCGTAGCCGGAGAAGAAGAGGCCGCCGAGGGCGCGGCGCGAGACCTTGAAGTCCTCGGCCGTGGGGCCTTCGGGGCGGGGGAGGTGGTTCATGACGATCTCCGTTATCCGGGCGCGATCAAAGCGCGGCCGGGCGGCGAGGTCGAGTCCTTCACGCCGGGCGGGCGCGCCGGAGCGTCAGGTTCAGCCGCCCCCCGCCGGGGATCAGGGCGGATGAGCCCGCAAGGGTCCGATCGACGCCGTGGCGGGCGAGCCGAGCCGGCCCGGCCAGCAGGCAGGCGTCGCCGGAAGCCAGACGGACGCTGGCACTGCGCCCCCCTTCGGGCGGCGCGATGCGGAAGACGGCGGTGTCGCCGAGGGAGACCGACAGGACGGGAAAGCTGAAATCGGCTTCGTCGCGATCCTGGTGCAGGCCCATCCGCGCCGGGCCGCGGTAGAGATTGACGAGGCAGGCGTCGGGCGGGACCTCGCAGCCGGCGGCGGTGCGCCACAGCTCGAGCAGGACCTGCGGAATGGGCGGCCACGGCTCGCCGGTGACCGGATGGGTCGCCTGGTAGCGGTAGCCCGCGCGGTCTGAGACCCAACCCAGCGGCCCCAGGTTGGTCATCTGGACGGAGAACGGTTTTCCGCCGGGCGTGACGGGCCGGTAGAAGGGCGCCGTGCGCTCGAGCGCCAGCACCTCGGCCGCCAGCGCCTGTTGGGCTTCGGGGCCCAGAGCACCGGGAAACAGGGAGAAACCGTCCATCACGCGGTGGCCGTCGCATCTGCGCGCGAGGCTAACAACCCCGCATTCCCTAGGGGTGTTCCCCTTGCGCACCCACCCCTGCTTCCCATATCCGGCCTCGACAGGACGAACACGGTCGTGAACGTCCGCAGAACAGTTTGAACACAACGTCCAGAAAAGGGGACGGGCACACGCGGCGCTTGCCTTGAGGCCGCCCGACCCGTCCGCCGCAGGAGCTGCGAAGACACACCCATGAGCAAGATCATCGGCATTGACCTCGGCACCACCAACTCGTGCGTCGCCATCATGGACGGGAAGAACCCGAAGGTGATCGAGAACGCCGAGGGGTCGCGCACCACGCCTTCGGTGGTGGCCATCACCGAGGACAACGAGCGCCTGATCGGCCAGCCGGCCAAGCGCCAGGCGGTCACCAACCCCGCCAACACCTTCTTCGCGATCAAGCGCCTGATCGGCCGCAAGTACGACGATCCGATCGTCGCCAAGGACAAGGGCATGGTGCCCTACGAGATCGTGAAGGGCCCGACCGGCGACGCCTGGGTGCGCGCCCACGGCAAGGACTACTCCCCGCAGCAGATCTCGGCCTTCATCCTGCAGAAGATGAAGGAGGACGCCGAGGCGTTCCTGGGCGAGAAGGTCGAGAAGGCCGTCATCACGGTCCCGGCCTACTTCAACGACGCCCAGCGCCAGGCGACCAAGGACGCCGGCAAGATCGCCGGCCTCGACGTCCAGCGCATCATCAACGAACCGACCGCCGCCGCGCTCGCCTACGGGCTCGAGAAGAACGACGGCAAGAAGATCGTCGTCTACGACCTCGGCGGCGGCACCTTCGACGTGTCGATCCTCGAGATCGGCGACGGCGTCTTCGAGGTGAAGGCCACCAACGGCGACACCTTCCTGGGCGGCGAGGACTTCGACCTGCGCCTGGTCGATTACCTGGCCGGCGAGTTCCAGAAGGAGCAGGGCGTCGACCTGCGCAAGGACAAGCTGGCCCTGCAGCGCCTGAAGGAAGAGGCCGAAAAGGCCAAGAAGGAGCTGTCGACGGTTCCGCAGTACGACATCAACCTGCCGTTCATCAGCATGAACGCCCAGGGCCCGCTGCACCTGAACCTCAAGCTTTCCCGCGCCAAGCTGGAGAGCCTGGTCGAGGACCTGGTCAACAAGACCGTCGGCCCCTGCGAACAGGCGCTGAAGGATGCGGGCCTGAAGACGTCGGACATCGACGAGGTCATCCTCGTCGGCGGCCAGACCCGCATGCCGCTGGTCCAGGAGACGGTGAAGAAGTTCTTCGGCCGCGATCCGCACAAGGGCGTGAACCCGGACGAGGTCGTGGCCCTGGGCGCCGCGGTGCAGGCGGGCGTTCTGCAGGGCGACGTCAAGGACGTGCTGCTGCTGGACGTGACCCCGCTGACCCTCGGCATCGAGACCCTGGGCGGCGTGTTCACCCCGCTGATCGAGCGCAACACCACCATCCCGACCAAGAAGAGCCAGGTGTTCTCCACCGCCGACGACAACCAGTCGGCCGTGACGATCCGGGTCTTCCAGGGCGAGCGTCCGATGGCGGCCGACAACAAGATGCTGGGCCAGTTCGACCTGATGGGCATTCCCCCCGCACCGCGCGGCATGCCCCAGATCGAGGTCGCCTTCGACATCGACGCCAACGGCATCGTCAACGTCTCGGCCAAGGACAAGGCGACCAACAAGGAACAGTCGATCCGCATTCAGGCGAACGGCGGCCTGTCGGACGCCGACATCGACAAGATGGTCAAGGAAGCCGAGGCCAACGCCGCCGCCGACAAGACCCGCAAGGACCTGGTCGAGGCCCAGAACGCCGCCGACAGCCTGATCCACTCGACCGAGAAGGCCCTGGCCGATCACGGCGACAAGGTCGGCGCTGACGAAAAGACGGCCATCGAGACCGGCCTGGCCGATCTGAAGGCCGCCCGCGACGGCACTGACCCGGAAGACATCCGCGCCAAGACCAACACCCTGGTCCAGGCGTCGATGAAGCTGGGCGAGGCCATGTACGCCCAGCAGCAGGGCGACGCCGGTGAAGGCGAAGCCGCCCCCGCCGACGATGGCGTGGTCGACGCCGAGTTCGAGGAAGTCTCGGACTCCGACGACAAGAAGAGCGCCTAAACGCGCCTTCATCCTGTGATCTGATCCGGACCCTCGCCTGCCCTGTAGGCGGGGGTTCGTTTTATGAAACTTGCATCAATCGTCCTGGCCCCCATGTCAGCCGGGACATCGTTTTCGACCAGCGTCCGCAGAGGCGTGACGAAGGCGACAGGGGAAGTATGAGGACCAACGCCCGATGGCGCGTGATTATTATGAGGTTCTGGGCGTCGAACGCACGATCGACGCGCCCGGTCTGAAATCGGCCTATCGCAAGCTGGCCATGATCCATCACCCCGACCGCAACGGCGGCTCGGAAGAATCGATGGCCAAGTTCAAGGAAATCTCTGAGGCCTATACGATCCTGTCGGACCCCCAGAAGCGGGCGTCCTATGACCGGTTCGGCCATGCGGGCGAGGGCGGCGGCAACCCCTTCGGCCAGGGCGGCCAGGGCTTCTCGGACATCAACGACATCTTCTCGCAGGTCTTTGGCGATGCGTTCGGCGACGCCTTCGGCGGGCGCCAGGGCCGGGGCCAGCAGGGCGGACCGCGCCGCGGCTCGGACCTGCGCTACGACCTAGAGATCACGCTGGAGCAGGCCTATCAGGGTGCCGACGTCCAGATCGCCATTCCCGCGACCCTGACGTGCGAGACCTGCGAAGGCTCGGGCGCCAAGCCGGGGACCAAGCCGGTCACCTGCACCACCTGCCAGGGCGCCGGGCGCGTGCGCCAGGCCAACGGCTTCTTCCAGGTCGAGCGCACCTGCCCGCGCTGCCACGGCCAGGGCCAGATGATCGCCGACCCCTGCACCACCTGCCACGGCCACGGCCAGGTGCGCCGCAACCGCACCCTGGACCTGAAGATCCCGGCGGGCGTGGACGACGGCTCGCGCATCCGCCTGTCGGGCGAGGGCGACGCCGGCCAGCGCGGCGGCCCGCGCGGCGACCTGTATGTCTTCCTGTCGGTGACGCCGCACGACCTGTTCGAACGCGACAACCTGGACCTTCTGGTCACGGTGCCCGTGCCGATGACGGTGGCGGCCCTGGGCGGCGAGATCGACGCCCCCTGCCTGGTCTCCACCGCCTGCGACGGCAAGTGCAAGGCCTCGGTCCAGGTGCCGGCCGGCGCCCAGACCGGCAAGACCGTGCGCATCAAAGGCAAGGGCATGCCCCACCTGAACGGCCGCAACCGCGGCGACCTGGTGGTCGAACTGTTCGTCGAGACGCCCACAGATCTGACCGAGCGCCAGCGTGAGTTGCTGCAAGAGCTTGCCCTGTCGTTCGGCGAGGGGCAAAACCCCAGGAACTCCAGCTTCGCCGGAAAGGCGAAGCGTTTCTGGGCCGACATCCTGGGCAACCAGGATGCGGACGGGTCGAAAGAGAACGCGGCTTGAGCGCAATCTTCCACGCCGGCATCTCCGGCTATCGCGGCCGGATGGGTCGGGCGGTGTCCCAGGTGCTGGACGCGCGCGAGGACGTGGTCGTCGCCGCCCGCTTCGACTGGGGCGAGACGGCGGACATCTCGCTGTGCGACGTGATCATCGACTTCTCGACGCCTGAGGCCTCGGTGGCGCTGGCGCAGACGGCGGCCGAGCGCGGGGGCCCCGCCCTGGTCATCGGCTCGACCGGCATGACGCCGCAGCAGGACGCCGAACTGCTTAAGGCCGCCGAGAAGATCGCCATCGTCAAGAGCGGCAACTTCTCGCTGGGGGTCAACGTCCTGATCGGCCTGGTGCAGCACGCGGCCCAGCGGCTGGACGCGCAGGACTGGGATATCGAGATCACCGAGGCGCATCACCGCCGCAAGGTCGACGCCCCGTCGGGCACCGCCCTGATGCTGGGCGAGGCCGCAGCCGAAGGCCGGTTCACCGAGCTGGAGGCCGTGAGGTCAAAGCCCTACGACGGCATCGAGGGCGAGCGCGAGAGCGGCAAGATCGGCTTTTCCTCCATCCGTGCGGGCGGGATCATCGGCGAGCACACCGTGCTGTTCGCCTCGGAGGCCGAGACCCTGACGCTCAGCCACTCGGCGATCGACCGCAGCCTGTTCGCCAAGGGCGCCGTCGCCGCCGCCGCCTGGGTGCGCACGCGCCGGCCCGGCCTTTACGACATGCAGGACGTGCTGGGCTTCCGCCAGGCATAGATGCCTGGGGGCGCTGTCGCGCCCGCGCTATGCTCGCGACGCGGTCGCTCGCGGCTTGAGCGCGAAGGTCGTCATCCTCGTCACCTCACGACCCGCCGGCCGAAGGCGGTTCCGGTCAGCAGGGTCTTGATGAAGAAGAAGATGGCGATGACGATCGCATAGCCCAGGAACAGGGCCAGCGCCCGCATCCAGAAGCCGACGGTCAGCACGGCCGGCAGGACGAAGTCGCCCCCGTTCAGCACCGGCAGGACCGCCAGCACGATCAGGTGCACCAGGGTCGCGCCCAGCGCCGTCGAACCCAGCGCGCGCCAGCTGACCATCATCAGAGCGGCGATCACGGCGATAATCAGCCCCATCACCTGATTGACCCCGTCGAAGCCGACGCTGGCCAGGCCGAAGATGCCGTTCAGAAAATCGCCGATCTGGTTGATGAGGGTGTCCACGTCGCTCGCTCCTGGCCTGGACCGCATCAACGTCGCAGGACGCGATTAGGCTCCTGACGCGACCACGCAGGGGTGGTCGGGCCGTCCCGGCGACCCTATGGGTTGGCCGCGCACGCAAAGGGAGCCCATGACCGCCAGCCAGGACGACATCGCCGGGGGCATCGCCCTGCGCATCGCATCGGCGGGCTGTTTCTCGGTCATGGCGGCGGTGCTGAAGCTGGCCTCGCTGGACGGCGTGGTCGCGCCCGAGATGCTGTTCTATCGCGCCTTCTTCGGTCTGCCCGTCGTGCTGATCTGGGTGCTGACCAGCCAGGGCGGGTTCAAGGCCCTGAGCACGCGCCGCCCCTGGGCCCATGTGGGACGCAGCACCCTGGGCATCGCCTCCATCCTGTGCGTGTTCCAGACCCTGACCCTCTTGCCCTTGGCCGACGCCACCACCATCAGCTTCACCGCCCCGATCTTCGCCACCCTGCTGTCGTTCCTGATCCTGAAGGAGCCGGTGGGGCCGCGGCGCTGGGCGGCGGTGGCGGTGGGCTTCATCGGGGTGATCATCGTCATGCGGCCCGCGCCCGGCCTGGGCGCAGACGCCGAAGCCGTGCCTGTCGCAGGGATCGGCTTTGGCCTGACGGCGGCCCTGCTGACCGCAGCGGTGACCATCACCCTGCGCCAGCTGCGCGACACCGAGCACGTCGCGGCCATCGTCTTCTGGTTCTTCGTCGGATCCTCGGTCGTGGGGGCGGTCCTGCTGCCCGTCTTCGGCCACGCCCACGCCGCGGCGACCTTTGGCCTGCTGGTCCTGGGGGGCGTCATGGGCGGGCTGGCCCAGCTGTTCATGACCGCATCGCTGCGCGCGGCGCCGGTCGCCGTGGTCGCGCCCTTCGACTATCTGCAGATCATCGGCGCCATCGTCTTCGGCTGGTGGCTGATGCAGACCACGCCGACGCTCAGCACCCTGGCGGGCGCGGCCCTGATCGCCGGCAGCGGCCTCTATACCGCCTGGCGCGAACACGTCCGCCGCAAGGAAAGCTTGATCCAGCCGACCGCGCCGCCGGTCTAGGCGTGTTTGGCCTGGGGACTCGGGCGGCGGCGAACCGTGCTGGTCCCTACCGCCCCGTCGAGCCGAAGCCGCCGGCGCCGCGCGCGGTTTCGTCCAGGGCCTCGACCTCGATCCAGTCGGCGCGTTCGTGCCGGGCGATCACCAGCTGGGCGATGCGTTCGCCGCGGCGGATGACGAAGGGCTCGGCGCCGATGTTGGCCAGGATGACCCCGCACTCGCCGCGATAGTCGCTGTCGATCGTGCCGGGCGCGTTGGGGCAGATGATGCCGTGTTTCAGCGCCAGGCCCGAGCGGGCGCGGACCTGGGCCTCATAGCCCAGCGGCAGGGCGATCTTCAGGCCGGTGGGCACCAGCAGGCGCTGGCCGGGCGCAAGCGTCAGGGGCTGGTCCTCGGGTACCGCGGCGCGCAGGTCCATGCCCGCCGATCCCGACGTCTCATAGGCCGGCAGGGGCAGGCCCTCGGCGTGGGGCAGGCGCTGGATCTGGACGGCGGTGGGTTCGGTCATTCTGCACTCTGGAAATGGTCGGCGATGCGCGCGGCGACGGCCCGGGCGATGGCGGTCTTTGACTGGCGGGGCCAGGCCTCGGTCGCGGCGGCGGTGACCAGCAGCACGGCGTTGCCGTCCGAGCCGAACACGTCGTCGGACACGTCGTTGCCGATGATCCAGTCGCAGCCCTTGCGCGACAGCTTGGCGCGCGCGTTGGCCTCCAGGTCCGAGGTCTCGGCGGCGAAGCCGATGACCAGGGCGGGGCGGTTGGGCCCCGGCGCGGCGAGTCCGGCCAGGATGTCTGGATTCTCGATCAGGGCCAGGGTCGGCGGGCCGCCCGGCCCCTTCTTGATCTTGCCGCCGGCGACCGTGTCGACGCGCCAGTCGGCGACGGCGGCGGACAGGACGGCGATATCGACCGGCAGGGCGGCGCGGGCCGCCGCCTGCATGTCCAGCGCGCTTTCGACATCGATGCGCGTGACGCCGACGGGCGCCGGCAGGGCGGTGGGCCCCGACACCAGCGTCACCTCGGCGCCCAAATCGGCCAGGGCGGCGGCGATGGCGTAGCCCTGTTTGCCGCTGGAGCGGTTGGTCAGGCCGCGCACCGGGTCGATGGCCTCGAAGGTCGGGCCGGCCGTGACGACCGCCTTGCGCCCGGCCAGCGGACGACCGGCGGCGCCGGCCAGCAGCCCCGTGATGGCCTCGAGGATGGCGGCGGGCTCGGCCATGCGGCCGGGGCCGAACTCGCCGCACGCCATCTCGCCCGCGTCGGGGCCGACGACGGCCGCGCCATGGAAGCCGGAAAAGCTCTTGAGCCGTTCGACATTGGCCTGGACCGCCGGATGCTCCCACATCCGCACATTCATGGCCGGCGCCAGCAGCACCCGCTTGTCGGTGGCGATCAGGGTGGTGGAGGCCAGGTCGTCGGCCAGGCCGTTGGCCGCCTTGGCGATCAGACCCGCCGTCGCCGGCGCCACGACCACCAGATCGGCCCAGCGCGACAGTTCGATATGGCCCATGCTGGTTTCGTCGTCGGGATGGAACAGGCCCGCGCGCACCGGATGGCCGCTGAGCGCCGCCAGCGACAGGGGGGTGACGAACTCGGCCCCCGCCTCGGTCAGGATGACGCGCGTCTGGCCGCCCGCCCTGGCGATCAGCCGCACCAGCTCCAGCGACTTGTAGGCCGCGATGCCGCCGCCCACGATCAGCAGCACCTTGCGGTTCGAAAGCGAGCGCGTGTCCATGCCCTTGATCTAGCCGCCCGGCATGACGGCGTCGAGACAGGCGTTCGGAACATTGTCGGAACAGCCCGGTTGTGCTTTTCTCGCGCAACACGGGTATACGGAGGGGTGCGGATGACGATGACGACACGGGGCGCGGCTGCGCTGACGATCAGCGGACTGCTGCTGGCCATGGGGGGCTGCGACCAGTCCTCGGCGGTCGAGACGCGGGACAGGACGGCGACCACGCCCGTCGCCTCGGCAGACCCCGTCGGCGCCTCGGTTTCGACGGCTGCGACCGAAGAGGTCAAGCCGGTGGTCACGGGCAACCGGCGCGAGACGGTCAGCGCCAAGATCAACCGCCTCTACGACACAAACGGCGCGGACTTCGGCGCCAAGTCGGCCGAGGACTATCTGGCCAAGGTCACGGCCTTCACCACCAGCCCGCCGCGCGATGCGGAAACGGTGAAGCGCCCGAACGGCGACACCCTGCTCTATCAGGCCTCGACCAACACCTTCGCCGTGGTGGCCCGGAACGGCACCCCGCGCACCATGTTCAAGCCGCGCAACGGCGCCGACTACTGGGCCGAGCAGAAGGCGGCGGCCCCGACATTCGGCCAGCGCCGCCAATCGACGGGGGACGCCGGCTGATATAGAGGGCGGGGATCAACGCCCAATGATCGCAGGATCCCGCCCGCATGGCCGACGCCACGACAAAGCCGCCGCTGAAGACCGCCCTGATCTATGATTTCGACGGGACGCTGGCGCGCGGCAACATGCAGGAGGTCAGCTTCATCCCCTCGGTGGGAATGGACATCGGCGCCTTCTGGCTGGAGGCCGAGCGCCTGACCAAGGAGGCCGATGGCGACGGCATCCTGATGTACATGCAGCTGATGCTGCAGCATGCGCGCAAGAACGGCGCGCCGGTGACGCGCGAGACCCTGCACGACCATGGCCGCGAGGTCGCCCTGTTCGAAGGCCTGAAGGACCTGAGCTGGTTCGACCGGATCAACGCCTTTGGCGCGCGCTACGGCCTGGAGATCGAGCACTACATCATCTCGGCGGGGCTGGAGGAGATGATCGAGGGCACGCCGATCCGCCCGGCGCTGAAGCACGTCTTCGCGTCCCACTATGTCTATGACGACAAGGGCGAGGCCGCCTGGCCGGCGGTGGGCGTCAACTACACCACCAAGACCCAGTATCTGTTCCGCATCAACAAGGGCGTGGATAATCATTGGGAGCACGAGCGGGTCAACCACTTCATCCCCGACGACGAACGCCCCGTGCCGTTCGAGCGGATGATCTTCATCGGCGACGGCGACACCGACGTGCCGACCATGAAGATGATGCACACCAAGGGCGGCTTCTCCATCGCCGTCTATGACCCGCGCTCGAACGAGAAGGACCAGAAAAAGGTCTATTCGCTGATCTCGGAGGACCGGGTGAACTTCGTCGCCGCCGCGGACTATCGCGAGGGGTCGGCGCTGGACCTGATCGTCAAGGGGCTGGTCGGGCGCATCGCCATCAACGCCGGGACGATGCCGGCCGGCCTCTAGCGGCCGCCGGCGCGCAGCCAGGCCTCGCGCGCGCCGGTCAGGCGGGCCGGGGTCAGGCCGAGCAGCGAGACGGGGCCGGCGTGGCTGATCCCGGCCTCCTGGCCCTTTTGCCAGACCACGGTCCCGGCGTAGGCCAGGCCCTGGGCCACATCGACGACCACCACCGCGCGCGGCAGGGCCGAGCCGCGATCCAGCCGCAGCCGCATCCCGCCCGACGACAGGTCGGTGATGACGCAGGCCATCTCAAGGTCAGGGGTTGAGACGACGCCGCGCGCATTGGCGGCGGTGCGAGGCGCGCCCCGGCGGTCGGCGGCGTCAGCGGTTTTCGATCCAAACAGGGCCATGGGTCTCAGCAACGCGCCAAGGGGCCGGACAGATCAATCGGTCGACGTCGATCGTCCAGGGAAACGGTCAGATTGGCCCTGACCCCGCCCGCCAGCATATGCCGGGTCAGCCGTTCGTAATGGCGGATGAAGTCGCCGACGGCCGCGCGCCGGTCGGGCGACAGGGTCGGCACGCCCAACAGGCCGGCCTCCTGCTCGGCGCGCCAGTCCAGCACGGTCTCGAAGCCGGGCGCGGCCAGAAACACCAGCCGGTCCAGCCGGGCGAAGGCGGCGGCATAGTCGTCGGCCAGATGGCCGTTGATGATCCGCCGCCACCGGCCGTCCGGGTCGCGTTCGCGTTCCAGCGCATTGACGGGCGCCGCCAGCGCCGCCTCGGTCTGGGGCGTCGCGCCCAGGCACCAGCCCTCGATCACCACGGCCCGGGGACGGCCGCGAAACACCGGCCAGTCGGCGGGCGGGACACGGTCGTCGGCCAGTTTGTCGAAGCGCGGCAGGGGCGTCAGGGCGTCGTCGGTCGCCGTAACGAGGGCGTCGATCGTGCGGTTCAACAGGCCCAGATCGTGGGTTCCGGGCGGGCCGCGCACGGCGAACAGGGGGTGGACCGTCTCAGCCAGGGCCTGACGCTCGCCCTTCGTCAGATAGACGTCGTCCAGCGACAGGGCGGCGCAGTCGAACCGTTCGGCCAGGGCCCGGGCCAGGGTGGACTTGCCGGACCCTTGCAATCCCGCCAGGCCCAGGACGGGCGGCGGGGCGGCGGGGTCGGCCGCCGCGATCCAGCAGCCGATCATGGTGATGAGGTCGGGCGTCGTCATGGCCGCAGCACAGCCGCCGGGTTCGCCCCGGCCCATCTCAGTGCTGGTTTTCGGGCAGGCGCACGATCAGGCCGTCCAGCGCGTCCGACACGCGGATCTGGCAGGACAGGCGGCTGTTGGGTTCGACCTCTTCGGCGAAGTCCAGCATGGACTCCTCCATGGCGCTGGGCTTGCCCGTCGCCTCACGCCAGGCCTCGTCGACATAGACATGGCAGGTGGCGCAGGCGCAGGCGCCGCCGCAGTCGGCGTCGATGCCCGGGATGTTGTTCTTCACCGCGCCTTCCATGACCGACAGGCCTGTCTTGACGTCGACCACGTGCTCGGTGCCGTCGTGTTCGATGTAGGTGATCTTGGCCATGGCGCTCCCCGGTAAGCCGCGCGTCTAAGCGGCGACCTCTTTCATGGAAATCGTGACGTCCGCAAGCTTCACCTTGTCGACGGGCTTGCGGTTGAGGATGAGCTGCTTGCCCATCATGAACTCCGGCGGGGCGTTGATCGCCTCCACCGCCTGCACCTGCTCGCCCTTCAGATGGAAGACGGCGAACTTCGCGGTGGCGGGATCGCCGCGCACCACGATCTGGTCCGTGTCGAAGGCGTAGCCGGCGATCTGCAGCTTGAGGTCGTACTGGTCCGACCACTGCCAGGGGCACTCCCCCGGCGGACGGGGCCGGCCGACGATGGCGGCGGCGGCCTGTTTGGCCTGTTCCAGGGCGTTGGGCACGCTCTCCATCCGGAACATGCGATCGTAGATCGGCATCGGCCGGTGGGCCACGTCGCCGATGGCGAAGATGGCCGGATCCGAGGTCCGGGCGTCCAGGTCCACCACCACCCCGCGGGCGGTCTCCAGCCCGGCGTCGGCGCCGATCTCGTCGTTGGGATGGGCGCCCACGCCCACCACCACCGCATCGCACGCCAGCACCTCGCCGCTCGCCAGCTTCACGCCGGTGACATGGTCCTCGCCCTCGAAGCCCACCACCGAGCAGCCGAGGTTGAACCGCACCCCGTGGGCCTCGTGGTAGCTCCGGAAGAAGTCCGAGAGTTCGGGGCAGGCCACCCGGGCCAGCAGCCGGTTCTCGCGCTCCAGCACCACCACTTCGGCGCCCAGGGCCCGACCCGAGGCCGCCACCTCCAGCCCGATGTAGCCCCCGCCGACCACCGCCAGGGTCTTGCCGGGGCCCACCGCGGCCTTCAGCTGCTCGGCGTCAGCCGCCGTGCGCAGGAACATGATCCCCGGCAGGTCCGCCCCCGGCACCGGCAGGGCGATGGCCCGCGCCCCGGTGGCCAGGATCAGCACGTCGTACTTCAGGGTCGAGCCGTCCGACAGGATGACCACGTGGTCGCTGCGCTTGAGCTGGACCGCCTTCACCCCGGCGCGGAAGTCGATGTCCTGCTCGGCGTAGAACTCCAGGGGCTTCAGGGCCAGGGAGTCCGCGTCGGCCTCGCCCTTCAGCCAGGCCTTGGACAGCGGCGGGCGCTGGTAGGGCGGGATCGGCTCCTCGCCCACCATGGTGATCGGGCCGCCGAAGCCGTAC
>JAEZEZ010000024.1 GCA_023432855.1 Pseudomonadota bacterium
CCCCCCGCTCGCCTGAGCAGTTCCTGGGCCCCGGCCCCGCCGGCGCCTCCTGCCCCGCCCGCGCCGCCGCCTCCGCCTCCGCCGCCGCCCGGCCTGGAACGGCTGAGTGCGCTCGAGGCCGAACTGGAGGCGATGGTGGTGGCGATCGAGGCCCAGACCAGCGCCATCGAGGCCGCCGCCGAAGCGCGCGCCGCCGCGGTCGAGGCCCTCGTGGAGGCCCGCGTCGGAAACGCCTTCGATCACGCCCGCCTCGCCCGCATTTCGGCTGACAGCGTCAGGCTTTCGCCGGCCCAGGTCGCCGCCATCCGCGAGAGCGCCCGCATCGGCGCCGAAGAGGCCCGGATCGCGGGTGAGGAAGCCCGCCGCGCCGTGGAAGCCATCCGGCCCCAGATCGAGGCCGCGGTCGCCCGGGCCGAAGAACTGAAGGCTGCCTGTCTCGCCGGCGAGATCGAGTGCGAGATCATCGAGGACGGCGGAACGCGCATCGCCATCGACCGCGACTGACCTGTGGCGGATGGGGCGCACCGGCTGCGTCCCGTCCGCCCGCATCGCCGCGACCCGTTGAGCCCGAGGCGGAGCGCGACTAGCTGAGCGAGCCCTCCCCTCGGACCGCTCCCGCCGTGATCCTGCCCGTCGATCCCTCCCGATACGCCGCCTTTCTGGCGACAATGTCGGTCATGGCGGTGACGCCCGGGCCCGCGAACGTCTTCGCGGTCGCAACGGGCGTGCAGCGCGGCAAGCGGGCGGCCCTCCTCGGCGTGCTGGGCATGAACAGCGCCACCCTCGTGTGGTTCGCCGCGGCGGCGCTTGGCCTGGGCGCCCTGATCGCCGCCTTCCCGGTGGTTTTCCGGTGGATCGCGGTCGCTGGCGGTCTCTACGTCGCCTGGCTGGGCTTGAAGGCGTTGTGGCGGGCCTGGCGGGACGAGGTGGCGCCGGTGGCCGCCGACACCCAGGTGCATCACCGCCGCGCCGCGTTCCGCGACGGATTCGCGGTTCAGATCGCCAACCCCAAGGCCATCCTCTTCTTCACCGCGGTCCTGCCGCCTTTCCTGGACGTGGGTCGGCCGCTGTTCCCACAGCTCGCCATGTTCGGCGCCGCGACCATCGGCATGGACGTGATCGCCATGAGCGCCTATGGCCTCGGCGGCGCGGCGCTGGCGCGGCGCATGAACGAGCCGCGGTTCCGTCGGGGCTTCGAGGCGTTCGTGGGCGTCCTGTTGCTGACCGCCGCAGCCCTGATCCTCAGCCGCTGAGCCATCTGGCAGCAGTAGCGCCGGTCTGCTGCTAAAAGACTGTATTTACTAAAGAACTTGAACCTTCCCGGGAACTGCGCGCACCTTGGCGCGTAGGGGAGGGAGCTATGACGACTGACTTCGAGAACCAGCTCCGGGGTGAACGCCTGACGACCACCGAGGTGCTCTACTACCTGCCGGACCACCCGCGGCTGCTGCAGACCTTCCTCTGGCAGACCCAGGACCATGCCCCGGACTTTCCCCGGGTGCAGCGCTTCCTGGATCATTGGCGCCGGGAGATCGAGGCGGTGATCCACTCGGTCCGCATCAGCGTCGTCGGCGGCGTCGGCCCGTCGCAGTTTCGCGCCGCCCAGCAGCTCGGCCTGATCCACTGATCGGCCGCTCCGTCGCTTGCGCCAGATCAAGGCGCGCTCCGCTGGAACGGCCAGCTTCGCCGTGAGTTGAATCGGCGATACGGGGCTGTCCCGATTGGCCAATCGCAGGGGCCAGGAGAGCGACATGAAGAAGATGCTGATCGCAATGGCGGCAGTGGGGCTGATGTTGTCGGCCTGCGCCACCGCCACACCCTACCAGCCCGTCGGCGCGACCTCGGTTCGCGGGGGCTATGCGGAGGACCGGATCGCCGAGAACCGCTGGCGGGTGACCTTCGCGGGCAACACGGTCACTTCCCGTGACACCGTCGAAATGTACCTGCTGTTCCGCGCCGCCGAGCTGACGCTGCAGACCGGTTACGACTGCTTCGAGACCGTCAACCGCGTGACCGACGCCGACACCCGCTACCTCGGGACGCCGGACCCATATTGGCGGGGCTCGGCCTGGGGGCCCTACTGGCGGCCTTCGTGGCGTCACTACGGCCCCTACGGGTGGAGCCGCTGGGATCCCTTCTGGGGCAATGACTTCGACGTCCGGGCGGTGACCCGCTACGAGGCGCATGCCGAGATCATCATGCGGCGCGGCCCGTGCCCGCGGGACGACCGCTTCACCTTCGACGCCCGCGAAGTGCAGGCCAACCTGGGTCCGCGCGTGATGCGGCCGGAGGCCCGGTACTAGGGGTCAGAAGCCGAATTTGACCGGCTTCAGCCGCCGCTTGTTGACGTGGTCGGCAGGCGGCGGCCCCGTGTCCTCCGGCAGTTCGCCCTTGAAGTAGAAGCGCTGCCAGGCCTCCTTCACGGTCTGGGGGTCGCCCTTGGCCAGGCGGGCGTTGAAGTCGCCGCGCTGCTTGTTCCAGGCCTCGAACTGACCCTTGAGCACGGGGTCCGCGTCCATGTGGCGAATGGTGGGCTGCACCGCATCCAGCTTTCGATGCTCCATCAGGGTGATGAAGCAGAAGGGCTCGCCCTTGGCGAACTTCACCCGGCCCGGCCGCGTGAAACGCCAGTTCATGGTGAAGGGAAACGGCAGCCAGTCGGTCTCGACCAGGCCGCTCAGCGCCTGGATGCCGTCCTTCACGTGGTTCGGCGCGCCCGACACCCACGTGGCCCAGCCCGGCAGCGTGCGGAACATGTAGCCGGGATGCAGGGTCAGGACCCCGCCCGCGAAGTGCGACTGGGCGAAGTGGGCGAAGTCAGCGTTCGGGCGGTCCGGCGTGAGCTTGATGTCCGACTGGTGCGGGCCGCCGTTCCACTCGGCGGCGAACCCCATCGGGCACAGGATCTCCCAGCCCGTGGTGTTGGCCATGGTCAGCGGCAGGCACTTGTAGGGGTGCCGCATGTGATGGTTGTCCATCCAGTCCCGCTCGGGCCGGCCGGGGACGATGTCCGGCGGGCGCTGGGCCATGGGGTAGCACTGGAGTTCCATCGCGGGGTCCGAAGCGGTTAGAGAACGCGGCCACAGCTATCTTCGAAACCACGTCGCCGCTCAAGATGACCCAGACCAGTCCCGCCGCCGATCGCGCCACCCTGGAGGCCTTCCTCGATGGTATCGGCGTGCGCTACCGCACCTACGAGCATCCGGCGGTCTTCCGCGTCGACGAGGGTCACGAGATCAAGGCGGCCATGCCCGGCGGCCACACCAAGAACCTGTTTCTCAAGGACAAGAAGGGTCAGCTTTGGCTGATCTCGGCGAGACAGGACACGGTGATCGACCTGAAGCGCCTGCCCCGGGTGATCGGCTCGGACCGGCTCTCGTTCGGCAACGAAGCGCTTCTGCTGGAGACGCTGGGCGTCACCCCAGGCTCGGTCACGGCCTTCGGCCTGATCAACGACCGTGACCGGCGCGTCCGCTTCGTGCTCGACAAGGCTCTGGCCGATTGCCACATCGTCAACTTCCATCCCCTGACCAACACCGCCACGACGGCGATCAGCCGGGAGGACTTCCTCGCGTTCCTCGAGGCGGTCGGGGTTGAGCCGCAGGTGGTCGATTTCACGCTCGTCGGCGCGGCCTGATCCGTTGCGCCGGGCCGCCGGCGGGACCACATTGCCGGCGAACGCGTTCAGCCTTCGCCATCCCAGACCGAGACCACCGGAGTTCGCATGATCGGAGACGCCACGCCCGCCCCTGCCGCGGACCTTATCAAGGACGGATCCGACGCGTCCTTCATGCAGGACGTGGTCGAGGCCTCACGCCAGCAGCCGGTCATCGTGGACTTCTGGGCGACCTGGTGCGGCCCTTGCCGGCAGTTGACTCCGGCGCTCGAGCGCGCGGTGGTCGCGGCGAAGGGCGCCGTGAAGCTGGTCAAGATCGATGTCGACAAGAACCCGCGCTTCGCCGGCCAGCTGCGGGTGCAGTCCATTCCCACCGTCTACGCTTTCATCAACGGTCAGCCGGTCGACGCCTTCCAGGGCGCCCTGCCCGAGAGCGAGATCAAGCGCTTTATCGACCGGCTGTCTGGACCGCCCGAGGCGGGCGAGCTCGAGGAGCTGTTGTCCATGGGCGCTGAATCCATGCGGGTCGGCGATCCCGGCGGCGCGGCCCAGGCCTTCGCCCAGGCGCTGCAGATGGACCCGCAGAACGTGAAGGCCATCGCCGGCCTCGCCCGCGTCTATCTGGAAGGCGGCGACGCCGACCAGGCCCGCCAGATCGTGGCCATGGCGCCCCCGGGCGCCTCCGACCCCGAGCTCGACAGCGTTCGCACCGCGCTCGAGCTGAGCGCCAACGCGCCCGCGCCGTCCGAAGCCGACGGCCTGGAGCAGGCGGTCCGCGCCGATCCCTCCAATCACCAGGCCCGCTTCGACTACGCCGCATCCCTCGCCGCCCAGGGCCGGCTGGACGAGGCGGCCGATCAGCTTCTGCGCATCCTTGAGCAGGACCTGGACTGGAACGACCAGGCGGCGCGCAGGCAGCTGCTGAAGGTGTTCGAGGCCGCGGGGCCGATGTCGGACACGGCGAAGAACGGCCGCCGGCGCCTGTCCTCCCTGCTGTTCTCGTAAGGGGCGGCCCATGGCTCAGGGCTACGTCCGCACGAGCGACCTGCCCCAGATGATCCCGGTGTTCCCGCTGGACGGCGCCCTGCTGCTGCCACGCGGACAGCTGCCGCTGAATATCTTCGAGCCGCGCTACCTCAACATGATCGACGACGTCATGGCCGGCGACCGCATCATCGGCATGA
The DNA here is from genome assembly GCA_023432855.1 of Pseudomonadota bacterium. Taxonomy (GTDB): domain Bacteria; phylum Pseudomonadota; class Alphaproteobacteria; order Caulobacterales; family Caulobacteraceae; genus JAEZEZ01. The sequence goes on from JAEZEZ010000024.1 coordinate 4,801, forward strand.
TCCAGACGGCGGGCGGCAGCCGGGCGCGGCCGCTGCTGGCGCCGGTCGGCTGCGCCGGGCGGGTCACCAGCTACGCCGAGACCTCCGACGGGCGTTATCTCATCACCCTGACCGGCGTCGCGCGCTTCCGCACCGGGGACGAGCTGCCGTCCAGCGGACCCTACCGCCAGGTGCGCGCCGACTACGCCCCCTTCGAGGCCGACCTGAAGCCGGTCGAGGGCGACCTGCTGTTCGACCGCGAGCCGCTGCTGGCGGCGCTGAGGGCCTACCTGCACCGCCGGTCGCTCGACGTGGACTGGGACACCGCCCAGGAGGCGCCGCAAGAGGCCCTGATCAACAGCCTGGCCATGGCCCTGCCGTTCGAGCCCGCCGCCAAGCAGGCGCTGCTGGAAGCCGACGACCTCGCCGCGCGCAGCGACGTCCTGACCGCCCTGCTGACCATCGAGGCGGCCGGGGACGACGACGAGACCCCGCCATCCGTGCAATAAGCGCCGCCATGACCGAAGACGAAACCGATCCGACCCCCTTCGACCCGCCGCCGCCGAGCGTCGATCCGCGCCTCCTCGAGGTGCTGGTCTGTCCGCTGACCCACGGTCCGCTCGAATACGACCGCAAGGCCCAGGAGCTGGTGTCGAAGAAGGCGAAGCTCGCCTATCCGATCCGCGACGGCGTGCCGATCATGCTGCCGGAAGAGGCGCGCAAGCTCTAGAGCGCCTCGCCCCTGAGCAGCTTGGGCAGGTCGCCCACGGCGCCTCCGGCCTCGGCCATGAAGAACTTCCGCGCCGGAGCGATGCGGTTCACCGCCGCGATCCCGAGGTCGCGCACGGCGCGCACCACCGGCTGATCGTTGGAGAACAGGCGCACGAAGACGTCGGTCGCGGCCGCCACCGTGGTGTTGTCGAAGCGCCGCCAGCGCGCGTAGCGCTCCAGCACCGCTTCCGAGCCGATGTCCTCGCCCAGCCGCGAGGCCTCCGCCAGCACCTCGGCCAGCGCCGCCACGTCCTTCAGGCCCAGGTTCAGCCCCTGGCCCGCGATCGGGTGGATGGCGTGGGCGGCGTCGCCCAGCAGCGCGATGCGTGGAGCGTGCATCTGTTCGGCCAGCCACAGCGACAGCGGATAGACGAAGCGCGGGCCGACCACCTCCACCCGCCCCAGGAAATCGCCGAAGCGGCGCTGCAGGTGGGCCTGAAACGCCGCGTCGGATGCGCCGCGCAGAGCCCCGGCGCGGTCCTTCGGCTCGGTCCACACCAGACTGGCGCGGCTTTCGTTCAGCGGCAGGATGGCGAAGGGGCCGCCTGGCAGGAAGTACTCGTGCGCGGTGTTCCCGTGGGGCCGCTCCATTCGCACCGTGGCCACCACCCCGCACTGTCCATACTCCCAGCCGGCGACGCCTATGCCCGCCTGCTCGCGGATGAAGCTGGTCTTGCCGTCAGCGGCCACGACCAGGGCCGCGCGCCCGGTCTGGCCATTCGAGAGGGTTACTTCAGCGCCGCCCGGACCGGCCTCGACCCGCGCCACCGAGGTGCGCTGAATGACGGTGATGTCGGGCGAAGCCTCTATTCCGCGCGAGATCGCTGCGCGGATGTGCCGGTTCTCCAGCATCCACCCCATGGGCTCGCCTTCGGACCGGTCGGCGATCTCGGCGGCGTCGAAGCGCAGGAAGACCGGAGCCGGGGGCGGCGAGGATGCCCCCGGCGTGCGTCCGTCAGTGACCAGGATGTGGTCGATGCGGCAGGCGTGCTCCGCCAGATAGTCGCCAAGGCCCAGAACCTGCCACTGGCGGAAGCACGACCAGGCGATGGCCGAGGCCCGGCCGTCGAAGCGGTCCTCCAGCATGGTCTCGAACGGCAGGGGGTCCACCAGCACCACCCGCAGGCCCGCGTGGGCGCAGGCCAGCGCCGCGGTGCCGCCCGCCATGCCGGCGCCGGCGATGAGCACATCAGTCCGGATTGCTTCCATGGCCGCCTTGTCGCGCCGTCGGACGCCGCCGTCCAGATGCAGCTTACGAAAGCTTCACTTGGCGGAGGCGGAGCCCACGGCCACGCTGCCGGCTCCTGGGGAGGGTTGGATGCAGACGCTGCTGTTCCCGGTCTGGATGGACCGTTTCCGCGACCTGGCCTGGCTGGCCATGCGTCTGTTCCTCGGCGCCTTCCTCGTCTGGGGCGTGTGGGACAACATCGTCAGCGCCGAGCGCATGGCCGAGTTCGCGACCTTCCTGGCCCGCCTGGGTTGCCCGCTGCCGTCCATCGCCGCGCCGGTCTCGGTGTGGGCCCAGTTCCTCATCGGCGTGCTGCTGATCCCCGGCCTGCTGACCCGTTGGGCCGGCGTCCTCCTGGCGTTCAACTTCGTGGCGGCCGTCGCCCTGCTCGCTCCATCCGGCGCGGGAATCCGCGACCTCTATCCGCCGGCGGTCCTGATCTTCATCGGCCTGTGGCTGGCGACGGCGGGGGCGGGCCGGCTGTCGATCGACGCCCTGTTCGAACCGGCCCGTCCTCGCCCGTGACGCGCGCATAGTCGAAGCGGTCGCGGATCCGGTCCTGAAAGAACCGTCCCTTGGAGAAGGCGGCCCGAAACGCCTCGTCCACCTCCGGCGGCACGTCGAAGTAGGCGTAGGTCTGGCCGCTGACGAAGGTCACCAGCAGCCTTCGGCCCTCGGGATCGTAATGGAACCGACGGATGGCGGTGGACGGCATGGCGTGACCTGAACGCCGCACTCACCGGAGCGGTTCGCCTGCGGGAAACTCCGGGGTTGCGATTCTCTGCTGCGAATGATTATCACTTGCCGCGATTTTGAGAACGGCTCGCAACAAGGGCCGGCGCACCAAGGACGATACGCATGCCCCGCACCCTCCACGCTCGCCTGCTGGCCGCCGCCAGCCTGGTCGCCATCGCCACCGGGGCGACCCCCGCCCTCGCGCAGGACAACGACGAGCCCGTCGCCATCGGGACGGTGCGGGTCGAGGGGCAGTCGGACGAGGCGTTCGCCATCCAGCCGCCCAGGGACGACGGCTACCGGGCGGAGCGCGCCGTGACCGCCACGCGCACCGAGACCGAGTTGCGCGACGTGCCCCAGTCGATCACCGTGGTCACCCGCCAGCAGATGGACGACCAGGCCATCGACAGCATGGCCGACGCCGTCCTCTACGTGCCCGGCGTGACCTTCGCCCAGGGCGAGGGCAACCGCGACACGCCCGTCTTCCGGGGCAACGCCACCACCGCCGACTTCTACGTCGACGGCATCCGTGACGACGTCCAGTACTTCCGCGACGTCTACAACGTCGAGCGGATCGAGGTCCTGAAGGGCCCCAACGCCATGATCTTCGGCCGCGGCGGCGCGGGCGGGGTGATCAACCGCGTGACCAAGACCGCCGGCTGGGCGCCGGTGCGCGAGCTCCACCTGGAGGCCGGCTCGCACGACCACTACCGCACGACCTTCGATCTGGGGCAGGGGCTGAACGAAAGCATCGCCCTGCGCCTGAACGGCATGTGGCAGGACAGCGAGAGCTTCCGCGACGGCGTCATGCTGGAGCGCTGGGGCGTCAATCCGACCGTCTCCTTCCGCAGCGGCGACAAGCTGCTGGTCACCCTGGGCTACGAGCACTTCGAGGATGAGCGCACCGCCGACCGGGGCATCCCCTCCTTCGCCGGCCGCCCCGTTGATGTCGACCGCTCGACCTTCTTCGGCGATCCTCGCCTGAGCATCTCGGACGCCGAGATCGACGCCCTGACCGCGGCGCTGGAGTACCGGTTCGACAACGGCCTGATCCTGCGCAGCCGCACCCGGTGGGCCGACCACGCCAAGATCTATCAGAACGTCTTCCCCGGCGCGGTCCAGCCGGGCGGGACGCTCGTCTCGATCGCCGCCTACAACAACGCCACCGACCGAGAGACCCTGGTCAATCAGACCGACTTCAACTTTTTCGTCGACACCGGCCCGGTCAGCCACACCCTGCTGTTCGGCTTCGAGCTGGGACGTCAGGAGACCGACAACTTCCGCCAGACCGGCTACTTCACCGGCGTCGGCCCGACGGTCACCTCCATCCTCGTTCCGGTCGCCAGCCCGACCCTGCGCGGAACAGACATCACCTTCACCCAGAGCGCGACCGACGCCGACAACTCGGGCACGGCCGACTTCGCCGCGATCTACGTCCAGGACCAGATGCAGCTGACCGAGCAGCTGCAGCTGGTGCTCGGCCTGCGGTGGGACGACTTCGAGGTCGACTTCCGCAACAACCACACCGGCGCCGTCTTCGCCGCCCGCGACAGCGAACTGTCCCCTCGCGTCGGCCTGATCTTCCGCCCCATCGAGCCGCTGTCGCTCTACGCCAGCTACACCCGCACCTTCCTGCCGCGGTCGGGCGAGCAGCTCTCGTCCCTCAACCTGAACAACCAGGCGCTGGATCCGGAAGCGTTCGAGAACTACGAGGTCGGCCTGAAGTGGGACGTCAATCCCGGCTTCACGGTCACCGCCGCCCTGTTCCAGCTCGACCGCTCCAACATCGCCCTGCCGCACCCGACCATCCCGGGCGAATCCATCCTGGCGGACGGCCAGCGTACGCGCGGCCTCGAGGTCTCGGCCCAGGGCCGGATCACGGACCGCTGGTCCATGGTCGCCTCCTGGGCCCACCTCGACGCGGAGGTGGTCCTGGCCACGGGCGCCGAGGCCGCCCCGGCCAACACGCCGGAGAACACCTTCGCCCTGTGGAACCGCTATGACTTCACGGAGCGCTTCGGCGCGGGCCTTGGCGTGATCTGGCAGGACGAGCGGTTCACCTCGACCAGCAACAACGTGGCCCTGCCCTCCTTCACGCGCGTGGACGCCGCCCTGTTCTACGACGTCACAGATCAGGTGGCGGTGCAGCTGAACGTGGAGAACCTGCTGGACGAGGAGTACTTCCCCGACGCTCACAGCGACAACAACATCTCCCCCGGCGCTGGCCGCCTGTTCCGCGCGGGCCTGACCTTCCGCTATTGAGGGAGGCGGTTTTGAGAGTGCGACTAGCTCTCAATCTGCTAGAGGGACGCCACGTGAACAGGGCCTTCCCCGGAACGATGGACGATACGGGCTTCACCGTCAGTCGCAGCGGCGCCGTCCAGGCGGCGCCTGTCCCTGCGCCCTGGCCGAGGCCGGCGTCCCGTCCTCAGCGCCGCCTCAACCGCGCCTGGGCCTGGGGCGTGGGCGCGGCGGCGGTGCTGCACGCGGCCATGCTGGGGCCTTTGATGTTGGCCGAAGGGCCTTCGGCTCCGCGTTTCACGCCGCCGCCGGTCGCCATGTACCTCGACCTCACGCCCCCGCCGGCGCCCCGGGTCGAGGACCTGAAGACCCCGGCGCCGGCCGAACCCCTGCCGGCGCCGTCGCGCCCGGTCGAACAGAAGCCGCTGCCCTTCACGCCGCGCGAGGCTCGGTCGGACATCGCGCCTCCCGCCCGGATCGAGCCCCTGCCGGTCGCCCCGCGGCCCGTGCCGGCGCCGTCTCCCGTGGAAGCCGCGCCGGCCGCACCCGAAGCGCCCGCCGCGGCGTCCGCGCCGTCGTCCACTCCCTCGCCGGCCTTCCAGCGCCAGGTGCTCGCCGCCTTGGAGCGCGTCCGCCGCTATCCGCCCGCCGCCCGGGCGAAGCGCGAGGAGGGCGTGGCCATCATCAGCTTCAGCATGAACCGCGCCGGCCGCGTCCTCGACGCCAGTGTGCAGACCAGTTCCGGATCGAAGACCCTGGACCGCGCCGCGCTGGAGACCGTGCGCCGCGCCTCGCTTCCACGCGTGCCCGCCGAGTTTGGCGATCCCCTGCGTCTGACGGTGCCGGTCGAATACGCCCTCAACTAGGCCTCAGCCTGCGGCGATGGCCTTGCAGTCCGCTTCGAAGGCGCGCGCCTGGCCGGGCGGCGGGGGAGCGAGAGGCCCAAGGTTCTGCGAGCCATAGTTGACGCCGACCGTTCGCGCGGCGGCGAGCCTCGCCAGCAGGTCTGACGGGATCGGCGCCTCGGCCTGGACGCCGGGACCGGGGCTGTCGAGCTGGGCGACGAAGATCATCGGGTCGTCGTCGACGCCCAGGCTGAGCCGCTCTTCGCTCGCGACCGGAGCGAACCCGGCGACGCGCACGACCATCTTCTTCCCGTCGCGCAGGCAGGCGAGCTGCATCACGCCGTCGCCGTTCGGGTTCGTCAGCAGCAGGGCCACGCCCTGCTCGCCGCTCATTGAGGTCCAGGTCGCGCCGGCGGGCGCCGCAGGCGTAGCAGGCGCCGCGGGCGCCGCCACCGGGGGCGCGCCCGGGATAGCCCCCGGTTCGGCGCTTCCGGGCGGCGGATTGACCGGCTCGGCCTGGTTGCAGCCGTTCAGGGCCAGGGTTCCGACGAAGGTCGCGGCAAAGGTGTGGATGGCGCGGCGGTTGCTCATGACCGCACCCTAACGCCGGATTCGGCCGATGGTTACCCAAAGCTTAACGACTGGGGAGCGAGAGGGTTAATCCTCGCCTCCGACGGGAGCAGACCTTCTTGCTGGCTATAAGGTGCCTGTTTCCCGCTTCCTCTACCTCAGGGTTCGGGGAAAACGTGCTCCGACCAAAACATGCCAGGCCTTCGAAGCCATTCGTGCTGCGGTGAGCCGGCTAGGCTCGATAGCTGCCGCAAGCTCTCTGGAGTGTAGCGATACATCAGCGCCACGAGGGACCAGAGTTCATCCCCGGATATGTCGTCGCGAACGCTGGCGCAGATCGCTTTACCGCGCCCATCCACGTCTTGGACCCCATCGATGCTGTTCAGCCACGCGAAGAAGGCATCTTCGTCCCGCCGATGGAAGAACTCGACATCTCGGAACTCCAATGGCGTCATTCGAGCGTCAGTCGTTGTCCATCTTCAGGGCGGCTATGAACGCCTCCTGCGGAATCTCCACCTTGCCGAACTGGCGCATGCGCTTCTTGCCGGCCTTCTGCTT
>JAEZEZ010000010.1 GCA_023432855.1 Pseudomonadota bacterium
GCCACGCGGGTCACTTCCGAGGCGAAGGAGTTCAGCTGGTCCACCATGGTGTTGATGGTGTTCTTCAGCTCGAGCACCTCGCCCTTCACGTCCACCGTGATCTTCTTGCTGAGGTCGCCGCGGGCCACGGCGGTGGTCACTTCGGCGATGTTGCGCACCTGGCCGGTGAGGTTGTCGGCCATGGAGTTCACGTTGTCGGTGAGGTCCTTCCAGGTGCCGGCGACGCCCTTCACCTGGGCCTGCCCTCCCAGCTTGCCCTCGGTGCCCACCTCGCGGGCCACGCGGGTCACTTCCGAGGCGAAGGAGCCGAGCTGGCCCACCATGGTGTTCACGACCTTGCCGATGCGCAGGAACTCGCCGCGCAGGGGCCGGTCGTCGGTTTCCAGGTTCATGGTCTGGCCGAGGTCGCCGCGGGCGACGGCGCCGATCACGCGCGCCATTTCGGCCGTCGGGTGGACCATGTCGGCGACCAGGGTGTTCACCGAATCCACACTGGCGGCCCAGGAGCCGGCGGCGGCGGGAAGGCGGGCGCGGTGGTTGATCTTGCCCTGCTTGCCGACCATCTCGCCGAGCCGGTCGAACTCGCGCGTCATGCGGTCGTTGAGCTCGACGACATCGTTGAAGGCCTCGGCGATCTCGCCGTCCACCCCGGTCAGGTCGCGCGGCAGCCGGACCGAGAAATCACCCCGCCGGAAGGCCCGCAAGGCGGCCAGTAACTGCCGGCGGTCGAGGTCTTCGGAGGGAGCCTTGCGGCTAGCGGCGGATTCGGTGCGGCGGGCTGCGGCAGGCATGGATTCCCCTCAGACGCTCTGGGCGCGGGTCGGCGCGAATGCTGGAATGGCGTGAAGACAGGGCGTCCCACACAGGACGCCGGCAAAGACGATGCCGAGATCGACCTTGGCTCCCATGGACACCCACTCCCCCGATAACCTGCTGAAACCCCGTCGGGTCCATCCAGTTCCACCGAAAGGGAATTTTTGTTTTTTGGGGTTGATCCAGCGTCTCGCGTCCTTAGCCTGCGCCCCGTTCGACTAAGGGCGCCGGGGCCACGAGCCTTGGCGCGTCCCGGGGGACATTGGGGTTTGGACGACGAACTGCTGATATTCATCCGCGGATCTCTCCGCTCGGTTTGGGCCCTGGAGCTTCTGCTGCTCCTGCGCCGCGACCGCCGGCGCAGCTGGGGCGTGGGCGAACTGGTGCAGGAGATGCGGGCCAGCACGCCGGTGGTGAACGAGAGCCTGCAGGCGCTCCAGACCGCGGGCCTGACGTCGGGCACGGCCGACGGCCGGTTCAGCTACGCGCCGGCGTCCCTGGCGCTGGACGAGATCTGCGGCCGCCTGGAAGCCGCCTACAAGCAGAAGCCGGTGTCGGTGGTGAACGCCATCGTCAGCGCGCCCAAGAATAACCTTCAGACTTTCGCCGACGCGTTCAGGATCAAGGGGAAGGGGGACCCCCAATGAACTTCGCGGGACCGGGCCTTGTCTACATCCTCTGCCTGCTGACCAGCGTCGTGTGCGCGTGGCTGCTGGTCAGGGCGTACCGGCGCAGCCGGACGAAGCTCCTGCTTTGGAGCGCGTTCTCGTTCCTGCTGCTGGCCATCAACAACGTCTTCCTGGTGATGGACGTCCTGGTCATCCACGACGTGTCATTGCTGTGGGCGCGCCACCTGAGCTCGCTGGCCGCGGTCGGCGTGCTCATCTACGGCTTCATCTGGGAGGTCGAGTGATGGAACACATGGCCGACTTCAACGCCGGCGCCATCACCTTCGGCTACGCCGTCGCCGGGGTGTTCTTCCTCCGCTTCTGGCGGCGTACGGGTGACAGCCTGTTCGGCGCCTTTGCCGGCGCCTTCTTCCTGATGGCCCTGAACAGCTTCCTGGTGGCCTGGTTCGAGGTCCCGCGCGAGGAGCAGACCTGGATCTATCTGATCCGTCTGGCCGCCTTCGCCCTGATCATCGTGGCCATCGTGCGCAAGAACATCAGCGCCCGCGCGGCTCAGTCGACGAACGCGCGCTCCAGCACGTAGTCGCCAGGGTTCGCGTTGGAGCCCTCGACGAGACCGTAGCCCTCCAGCAGGGCGGCCGTCTCCTTGATCATGTCCATGCTGCCGCAGAGCATGACCCGGTCGTTCTCGGGATCGAAGCCCGAGGCGGGCAGGCCGGCGTCGCGGAAGAAGTCGCCCGAGCGGATGCGGTCGGTGATCCGGCCCTGCCGTTCGAACGGCTCGCGCGTGACGCAGGGCAGGTAGACGAGCTGCGAGCGCGCCTCGTCGCCGATCAGAGGGTCCTCGAGGATCTCGCGTTCGAACAGGTCCCGGTAGGCCAACTCGGCGACCTCGCGCACCGTGTGCACGATGATCACCTTGCCGAAACGGGCGTAGGCCTCCGGGTCGCGCGCCACCGAGAGGAACGGCGCCAGGCCCGTGCCTGTGGAGATCAGGATCAGGCGCTCGCCGCCCTTCAGCGCGTCCAGAACAAGGGTGCCGGTGGTCTTCTTGCCCATCAGCACGGGATCGCCGGGCTCGATCAGCTGCAGCCGAGAGGTGAGGGGGCCGTCGGGCACCTTGATCGAGAGGAACTCCAGCTCTTCGGCCCAGGCGGGGCTGGCGATGGAGTAGGCCCGCATCACCGGCTTGCCCTCGCCGGGCAGCCCGATCATGACGAATTCGCCCGAGCGGAACCGAAAGGTCTGGGGTCGGGTGAGCTTGAAGCTGAACAGCCGGTCGGTCCAGTGATGGACGGAGGTCACCCGCTGGACATGGAAGGCGGGATGCCTGGCTTCGAGGTCTTCTTGCGAAAGCATGCAGCTACCGGCTGATCCTCGCGCTGGCGCGAGGCCCAAGGGCTTGCCGCCCCAGGATCGGACGGGAGGTTCGCCGGCGACAGCGCCGGGGGCGGGCGGGGGGGGCCCCCCCCCCCCCCCCCCCCCCCCCG
>JAEZEZ010000032.1 GCA_023432855.1 Pseudomonadota bacterium
TGGGGGGGGGGGGGGGGGGCCGCGCGGGCCTTCCGGGGCCACGGCCTGGCCGAGACGCTGCGCATCGTCGGCTCCAGCTTCATCCAGCTGCTCAAGGCCCTGGTCCCGCCCCTGGTGGTGACGGCCATCATCGCCTCCATCGCCAACCTCAGGGAACTGCAGAACGCCGCCGGCCTGGTCTGGCGCACCCTGATCTGGTTCGCCATCACGGCCCTGATCGCGGTCAGCATCGGCATCCTGCTGGGCGTCGTGCTGCAGCCCGGCGTGAACACCTCGGTGCCGCCGGCGGCGGCGGCCGATCCGGCGACCACGGGCTCCTGGCTCGACTTCCTCACCGGCCTGATCCCGGCCAACTGGCTGGGGCTGGAGGCCGGCAACAAGGTGACCGACGGCGCCGTGGTCACTTCCCTGAACTTCAATGTGCTGCAGATCGTGGTCATCGGCCTGGCCGTCGGCGTCGCGGCGCTGAAGGTCGGCGAAGCGGCGCGGCCGTTCCTGGCGCTCAACGCCTCGGTGCTGGCGGTGGTGCGCAAGCTCCTGTGGTGGGTGATCCGCCTGACGCCCATCGGTTCGGCGGGCCTGATCGGCAACGCCGTGGCGCGCTACGGCTGGGACACCCTGGCCCAGCTCGGCTCCTTCGCCGGCGCCGTCTACCTCGGCCTCGCGCTGGTGATGTTCGCCGTCTATCCCGCCATCCTGGGCCTGAACCGTCTCAATCCCCTGCGCTTCTTCCAGGGCGCCTGGCCGGCGATCCAGCTCGGCTTCGTGTCCCGTTCCTCGATCGGGACCCTGCCCCTGATGCAGACGGTCACCGAGACGCGCCTCGGGGTGCCGGCGACCTACGCCGCCTTCGCCTCGCCGCTGGCCGCCACGACCAAGATGGACGGCTGCGCGGCCATCTATCCGGCCATCGCCGCCATCTTCGTCGCCCAGTTCTACGGCGTGCCGCTGGCGCTCACCGACTATCTGCTGATCGTGGTGGTGTCGGTCATCGGATCGGCGGCGACGGCTGGGCTGACCGGGGCCGTGGTGATGCTGACCCTCACCCTGTCGACCCTGGGGCTTCCGCTCGAGGGCGCGGGCCTGCTGCTGGCCATCGACCCGATCCTGGACATGGGCCGCACGGCCACCAACGTCGCGGGCCAGTCGCTGGTGCAGGTGGTGGTGGCCAGGCGCGAGGGGATCCTCGACCAGGCGGTCTACGACGCCGTGGAGAGCGGGCCGCCGCAGCCGCAGGCGGTCACCAAGCCCGCCGCCACTGCCTGACGCAGCTCAGCCCCTGGGAATGAGGGCGTCGTCGATCTCGCGCGCCCTGACCGCCGCCGGCCGTTCGGCCAGGCCGCGCCAGTAGCGCTCGAAGGCCGGCCGCTTTTCCAGCGTCCCGAACTGCATGCCCCAGCCGAGCGCGGAGCCGAAGTAGACGTCCGCGGCACTGAAACGGTCGCCGGCCAGATAGCTCCTGTCGGCGACGGCCGTCTCGAGCGCATCGAGCATGTCCTCGTAGCTGCCGTAGCCCACCATCCCCTTGCGTTCGGGCGGCGCCTCCCAGCCCATCGACCGGTTGGTCATCGCCTGCTCCACCGGCCCGGCGGCGTAGAACATCCAGCGATAGTAGGGGCCCCGCGCCGGATCGCCGTGCGGGGGCGCCAGACCGGCCTCCGGGAAGACATCGGCCAGGTAGGCGCAGATCGCCGCCGCCTCGGTGACGACGGTCTCGCCGTGACGGATCGCGGGCACCTTCCCCATCGGATTGATGGCCAGATACTCCGGCGCCTTCATGGTCGTCCCGTAGTCGAGGATCTCGGTGCGGTACGGACGCCCCAGTTCCTCCAGCATCCATCGGACGATCCGGCCGCGGGACATGGGGTTGGTGTAGAATGTGATCTCGTCAGACATGGGTTTCCTCCGCGGCGGGAGCTGGAACAAACCATGAAAATATGCGAGAGGAAAGCCTGATCGAACGCCGTTCGTCGCAGCGCCGATCGGCCGCATATCGTAAACCTTTCCGTTTTGTAATTACCGGGAATTCATTTGCTCCCCGGGGGGTCTGGGGATCACAAGCAGCCAAGGCAGGTCCGTCTCGCGGACCGCCGGTCGCACAGGTTTTTCGGGGCCATGAAAGTCAATCGCTCGTATCTTCTGGCCGGCGTTATCGGCCTGGTGGTCGTCCTCTACTTCGTCGTGCGCGGCGTGCTCGGCGGCGGCGATCACGCCAAGGCCGCGCCGGTGAAAAAGGCGGACGAACTACAGCTCGTGCGCACGGTCCTCGTCCCGGAAGTCGTGCGCCCCTACGCCGTCGTCCTGCGCGGGCGCACCGAGGCCGCCCGCACGGTCGTCGTGCGCGCCGAGACCGCCGGCGCCGTGGCCGCGACCCCGACGCCCGAGGGCGCCTTCGTGCGCCGCGGCCAGGTCCTGTGCCGGCTGGCCGTGGACGCGCGCGCGGCCTCGCTCGACCAGGCCCGCGCCAACGAGCGCTCCGAGGAGCTGCAGTACAAGGCCGCGCTGGACCTGAAGGAACGCGGCTTCCGCTCCGAGACCCAGGTGCTGGCCGCCAAGGCCGAACTCGACCAGGCGCGCGCCCAGGCGCAGCAGGCCGCGATCGTGCTCGACCAGATCAATATCCGCGCGCCCTTCTCGGGCGTGTTCGACAACCGCGACGCCGAGGTCGGAAGCTACCTGGCCCCGGGCCAGGCCTGCGGCACCCTGATCGAACTGTCGCCGCTGCTGATCGTGGGCGACGCCTCCGAGGCCGACGCGGCGCGCATCGTGGTCGGCTCGACCGCGACCGCCCGGCTGGCGACGGGCGGCAGCCTGACCGGCCGGGTCCGCTACGTCGCCCGCGAGGCGCACCCGCAGACGCGCACCTACCGCGTCGAGGTGACCACCCCCAATCCGGGCGCCGCGGTGCGCTCGGGCCTGTCGGCCGAACTGGACGTCAGCTCGGGCTCCGGCGCCGCCCACCTGGTGCCCGTCTCGGCGCTGGTGCTGGACTCGGCCGGACGTCAGGGCGTGCGGCACGTCGTCGGCGCCGACACGGTGGCCTTCACGCCGGTGCGCGTGATCGAGGAGACGCCCGAGGGCGTCTGGGTGGCCGGACTGTCGGGGCCGGTGAACGTCGTCACCGTGGGCCAGGCCTACGTGTCCGAAGGTCAGAAGGTTCGCGTGGCGGCTCGCTGAGCCGCCGCGAGGGGAGTTGAACGATGATCCGCGCGCTCATCAGTGGAGCCATCCAGCGGCGCAAGGTGGTGCTGGCCATCACCTTCGTGGCCACCCTGTTCGGGGTCGGCGCCTACCTGAACCTGCCCCGTGAATCCAATCCGGACATCACCTTCCCCTTCGTGCAGGTGATGGTCCCCTACCCCGGGGTCAGTCCCGAGGACGCCGAACGCCTGCTGGTCCGCCCGCTGGAGGTCGAGCTTCAGTCCATCGAGGGACTGAAGGAGATGAACAGCCGCGCCGCCCAGGGCATGGCCTATGTGAGCATGGAATTCCCGGTCAACTTCGACAAGGAGAAGACCCTCAACGACATCCGCTCCAAGGTCGACATGGCCAAGGGGCGGTTCCCGCCCGACGCCGAGGAGCCGATCATCGAGGAGGCCAACACCTCCGAGGATCCGGTCATCGTCGTGGTCCTGCATGGCGGAGCCCCGGAGCGGGCGCTCTACGCCACCGCGCGCGAACTGAAGGACCGCATCGAGACCCTGCCGGGCATCCAGCGGGCCGATCTCTACGGCAACCGCGAGGAGCTGCTCGAGGTCACCATCGATCCGCTGCGCATGGAAGCCTACGGCATCACCGCGGGCGAGATCACCAACGTCATCCGCGCCAACAACCAGCTCGTGCCCGCGGGCAACCTCGAGACCGCCCAGGGCCGCTTCGCCGTGAAGGTGCCCGGCGTCGTCGAGGGACCCGCCGAGGTGATGTCGCTGCCGGTCAAGGCTTCGGGCGACCGGGTGGTGACCATCGGCGACGTGGCCGACGTGCGCCGCACCTTCCGCGAGCCGACCACCCTGTCGCGGGTGAACGGCCAGCCGTCGATGTCCATCGACGTGGTCAAGCGGCCAGGGGCCAACATCCTGGAGACCGTGGAGGGCGTGAAGAAGCTGGTGGCCGAGGAACAGGGCCGCTGGAGCGCGCCCATCGACGTCACCTTCACCTTCGACCAGAGCGAGGACATCTCGCGCACCCTGACGCTGCTGGAGTCGGGGCTGATCATCGCCATCATCCTCGTGATGATCATCATCGTCGCCTCCCTGGGCATCCGGGCGGGCATGCTGGTGGGCGCGGCCATCCCGGCCTGCTTCATGCTGGCTTTCCTGATCCTGCAGGCGACCGGCATCACCCTGAACATGATGGTCATGTTCGGGCTCGTGCTGGCCGTCGGCATGCTGGTCGACGGCTCCATCGTCGTGGTCGAGTACGCCGACCGGAAGATGAGCGAGGGCTTCGACAAGAAGGAGGCCTTCCGCCTCGCCGGCGAGAAGATGTTCTGGCCGGTGTTCAACGGCATCGCCACCACCCTGTGCGCCTTCGTGCCGTTCCTGTTCTGGAACTCGATCCCCGGGAAGTTCATGAGCTTCCTGCCGATCACACTGTTCATCGTGCTGTCGGCGTCGATCTTCATCGCCCTGATCTTCACCCCGGCCCTGGGTTCAGTCTTCGGCAAGCCCAACGCCGACCACGCCGAGCAGTCCGAGAACGTGCGCATCTCCGAAGAGGGCGATCCGCGCGACATGACCGGCTTCATGGGCCGCTACGCCAACTTCCTGTGGGCCATCATCCACCGGCCCTTCATCACCGTCGGCGCCGGCATGCTGGTGATCGTCGCCATCATCGCCTGGTTCATCGTCACGCCGCACCGCACCGAGTTCTTCCTCGACACCGATCCGGAGTGGACCACGGTCTACGTCAAGGCGCGCGGCAACCTCGGCACCCCGGCGATGAACGACCTCGTCAGCCAGGTCGAGGCCCGCCTGCAGGGCATCAAGGGGATCGAGAACACCTTCGTGCGCGTCGGGCGCGCCGGCGGCGGCACCCAGGGCGGCGCACCGGCCGACACCATCGGCTCGGTGCGGATGGACTTCGTCGACTTCGAGGAGCGCCAGGAGCTCGGCCTGCGCGGGAACGACATCGCCAAGGCCGTGCGCGAGCGCGTGGGCGAGAACGCCGGCATCGGCACCGAGGTGCGCCTGCCCCAGGGCGGCCCGTCCGGCGGCAAGGACATCCAGGTCGAACTGCGCGGCTCCAACAACATCGCGCTCGACCGCGCCGCCGAGACCGTGCTGGCCGAGATGCGCAGGACGGGCGATCTCTACGAGATCGAGGACAGCCGCACCTCGCCGGGCCTGGAGTGGAACCTGGCCATCGACCGCGAGGCCGCCGGCCGCTACGGCGTCAGCGTGCTGACCGTCGGCCAGGCGATCCAGTTCGCCACCAACGGCGCCTTCGCCGGCCGCTTCCGTCCCGACGACACCGACCAGGAGCTCGACATCCGCGTCCGCTTCCCGGACACGGCCCGCAACCTGTCGACCTTCGACCAGCTGAAGATCATGACGCCCCAGGGGCCGGTGCCGGCGAGCTACTTCGTCACGCGCGAAGCCACCCCCCAGGTCACCGGCATCAACCGCCGGGACGGCCAGCGGGTCGTGGTCATCCAGGCCAACGCCAAGGAAGGCGTCGCCGCCAACCAGGTGATCAGCCGCCTGCGGCCCGCCATCGAGAAGGCCGGCATCAGCGAGACCGTGCGCTGGAAGTTCCGCGGCGCCGATGAGGAGACCCAGGAGGCGGGGATGTTCTTCGTCGTCGCCATGCTGGTGTCGCTGTTCATGATGGGCATGATCCTGCTGTGGCAGTTCAACAGCTTCTGGGGCGTGTTCTGCACCCTGTTCGCGGTGATCCTGTCGACGGTGGGCGTGCTGCTGGGCATCCAGGTCAACCTGCTGGGCACCTTCGACTACATATCGATCATCATGGCCGGGACAGGCGTGGTGGCCCTGTTCGGGGTCATCGTCGGGCACAACATCGTGCTGGTGGACAGCTACTATCAGCTCAAGCGCGCGGGCGAGCCGGCCGACCGGGCGGCGCTCAGGGCGGCGGCCATGCGCTTCCGGCCGGTGCTGCTGACCACGCTCACCGCCGTGGTCGGCCTGCTGCCGCTGATGTTCCAGGTGGAGCCGAACTTCCGCACCGGCGCGATCGAGTACAAGCCTCCGGGATCGGAGTGGTGGGTGCAGATGGCCGGCGCCATCGTCTGGGGCCTGAGCTTCGCGACCTTCCTGACCCTGCTGCTGACCCCGGTCATGCTGGCCATGCCCACGACCCTGCGCGCCCGCTTCGGCCGGATGCGCGAGCGGATGGGGCGCGGCCAGCGCCTCCCCCGGCCGTTCAACTGGGGCAAGCCCGCGCCCGAACCCGTGCCGGAGCCCGCGGAGTAGCGTCGCGAGCCTAGCCGCGTCCCCGGGTCTGCCGGCGCCACAGCGCCGCGTACTCGCCGCCCTGCTCGATGAGCTCGGCGTGGGTCCCGCGCTCGACCACCCGCCCCGCCTTCAGGACCAGGATCTGGTCGGCGTCGACGATGGTTGAGAGGCGATGGGCGACCACGAGGGTGGTGCGGCCGGCCATCGCCGCGCGCAGGGTCTTCTGGATGGCGGCTTCGGTGCGGCTGTCCAGCGCGCTGGTGGCCTCGTCGAGGATCAGCAGCCGAGGGTCGGCCAGCAGGGCGCGGGCGATGCCCACGCGCTGGCGCTCGCCGCCCGACAGCTTCAGGCCCCGCTCGCCGACGCGGGTGTCCAGCCCGTCGGGCAGGCCGCGCGCGAACTCGGCCAGTTCCGCCGCCTCTACCGCCGCCCACACCGCCTCCTCGTCCGCGCCCGGCTTGCCGAAGGCGACGTTGGCCCGGAGCGTGTCGTTGAACAGGGCGACGTCCTGGGGAACCAGGGCGATGGCCTGGCGCAGCGACGCCTGGCGCACGATGCGCAGGTCGCAGCCGTCCATGCGCACCGTTCCCGACTGCGGATCGATCAGCCTGAGCGCGAGCCGGACCAGCGTGGTCTTGCCCGAGCCGGACGGCCCTACCACCGCGGTGGTGGTTCCCGGGCGCATGCGGAAGGTGACGTCGTGCAGCCCGGCCAGGCGTGCATCGTGGCGGAAGGCGACCCGCTCGAACCGGATGTCCGCGCCCCGGGCGGAGGCCGGCGGCAGCTCCACCGCGTCGGGAGCGTCGGCGACATCGGGACGCTCGCGGCCCAGCGCGTTGATCGCCTCCATGTCGATCAGCGCCTGGCGCACCTCGCGGTAGGCGAAGCCCAGCATGTTCAGCGGCGCGTAGAGGCCGATGAGGACCAGGATCACCGCGGTGACGTCGCCCGGGCCCATGCGGCCGGCCGCCACCTCCATGCCCGCCAGCACCGCCATCACCCCGAGACCCAGGCTCATCACCGCCCCCTGCACGATGTTGAGCAGGGCAAGCGACCCGGTCGCCTTGGCGGAGGCCGCGGTGTAGTCGGCCAGCGCCCGGTCGTAGTCGGCGGCGGCGCGCGCCTCGGCGCCGAAGGATTTCACCGTCTCGTAGTTCAGCAGGGCGTCGACGGCGCGGCCGGCGGCCTCGCTGTCGGCCTCGTTCAGCGCGCGCCGGTGGCGGATGCGCCAGTCCGAGATGGCGAAGGTGAGCACGCCGTAGAGCCCGACCGTCACCACCGCCGCGGCGGCGAATCGCCAGTCGTACACGCCCCAGAGCACGCCCGCCGCCAGCACCAGCTCCAGCGCGCTGGGCGCCAGGGTGAAGACCAGCATGCGGATGAGGAAGTCCACCGCCCGGGCGCCGCGGTCGATGGTGCGCGACAGCGCGCCGGTTCGCTTGGTCTGGTGATAGTCCAGCGACAGCGACAGGGCGTGGGCGAAGGCCTCGGCGGCGGCGCGGCGCTGGGCCGCCAGCGAGACCGGCTGGAAGATGGCGTCGCGCGCCTGGGGCGCGGCGGTCGAGAGGAAGCGGATCGCCGCCCAGCCGGCGGCCAGGCCCGCGAACCCGAGCGCCACGCCCTGCTGGACGCCCTGGCCGCGGGCCAGCTCGTTGACGGCGGCACCCAGCAGCAGGGGCGCGACCACGCCCAGGGCCTTGCCCAGGACGGTCAGCAGCAGGGCCGAGCCGACCCGCCAGACCAGGCCCGGCGCGCGCGAGCGCATGACCAGCCGCGCCAGATCGGCCATGGCGCGCAGGAAGCCCGGCGACGGCCCGTCGACCACGCCGCCGCCGTCGCGCCCGGCCCCGCGGAAGCCGCGCGCGTTCACGACGCCGGACCGTCCGCGAAGATCAGGGTGGTCTGGCTGCCGCCGCCGGGGGTGGCCCACTGCACCCGCCAGCCTCCGTCCATGCGGGCGGCCGTCAGGCGCGTGTCCGCCGCCGCCAGGCTGAGGTTGACGGTGCGCTGCTGGCTGTCCTCGCCGCTGTCGACCTGCAGGAGATGGTCGCCGGGCGGCACGCGCGTGAGGCGGAAGCCGTACCGGCCCGATCCGTCGGCGCGGACCGGAGGCACGGGCTGGCCGTCGAGCCGGAGGCGGACTTCGGCGCCCGGGCTCGCGCGGCCCGAGACCGCGAGGCCCCCGCCGGGATCGAAATCGACCGTGGCGATCAGGGGCGCGCTGCGCCCGAGCG
>JAEZEZ010000077.1 GCA_023432855.1 Pseudomonadota bacterium
TCCGCAGGCCGCCCATCATCCGCATGTCCTGCTCATGGTGCATGCCGTGGATCACCGAGCCGGCGCCCAGGAACAGCAGCGCCTTGAAGAAGGCGTGGGTGAACAGGTGGAACATGGCCGCGTCGTAGGCGCCGACGCCCGCCGCGAAGAACATGTAGCCCAGCTGTGAACAGGTCGAATAGGCGATGACCCGCTTGATGTCGTTCTGGGCCAGGCCGACGGTGGCGGCGAACAGGGCCGTTACGGCGCCCACCACGATGACCACGTTGCTGGCGATCGGCGCCGCCGAGAACAGGGGCGACAGCAGGCACAGCATGTACACCCCGGCGGTGACCATGGTCGCCGCGTGGATCAGGGCCGAAACCGGGGTCGGACCTTCCATGGCGTCCGGCAGCCAGGTGTGCAGCAGGAACTGGGCCGACTTGCCCATGGCCCCGATGAGCAGGAGGATCGCCGCCAGGTCGAGCGCCGACCACTCGTAGCCGATGAAGGACCAGCCAACGCCGGCCATCTGCGGCAGCAGCGGGAACAGCTCGTCGAAGCGGATGGTGCCGAACATCCAGTAGACGGTCATGATCCCGAGCGCGAAGCCGAAGTCGCCCACCCGGTTGACCACGAAGGCCTTGACCGAGGCGGCGTTGGCCGTCGCCTTGTGGAACCAGAAGCCGATCAGCAGGTAGGACGCCAGGCCCACGCCTTCCCAGCCGAAGAACAGCTGCATGAAGTCGTTGGCGGTCACCAGCGACAGCATGGCGAAGGTGAAGAGCGACAGGTAGGCGAAGAACCGCGGCTTGCCGGGATCCTCGGCCATGTAGCCCCAGCTGTAGAGGTGCACGAGGGCCGAGACCGTGGTCACCACGATCAGCATCACGGCCGACAGGGCGTCGAAGCGGATCGACCAGGTCGACTGGAAGTCGCCGACCTGGATGAAGGGCAAGAGCTCGACGAGCGCCCGTTCGTGGTGGCCCCAGGTGTGCTGGACGAAGGCGTACCAGCTGATGGCGCAGGACAGGAACAGCAGGCCGGTGGTGATGGCCATGGACGGCGTCGCGCCGATGCGCTTGCCGAACAGCCCGGCCACGATCGCGCCGACCAGGGGCGCGAACACCGCGATGACGAGCAGGGTCTCCAGGTTCACGGGGATCAGCCCTTCATCACCGAGGCGTCGTCCACGGCGATGTCGCCGCGGTTACGGAAGAAGGTCACCAGGATGGCGAGGCCGACAGCGGCCTCGGCGGCGGCGACCGTGAGCACGAACATGGCCAGCACCTGGCCGGACACCTCGTTCAGGTGGGTCGAGAACGCCACCAGGTTGATGTTCACGGCGAGCAGGATGAGCTCGATCGACATCAGGATGATGATGACGTTCTTGCGGTTCACGAAGATGCCGAAGACCCCGATGGTGAACAGGATCGCCGCCACCGTCAGGTAGTGGACGAGACCGATGGTCATTCCGAAATCCCCTCGCCCGTCTTCGGGGTCGTCATCTCGTAGGCGTCCTGGCGCCTGCGGCCGACCTGCACGTGGATTTGCTGGCGCTTGACGTGCGGCTTGTGGCGCAAGGTCAGCACGATGGCGCCGATCATGGCGACCAGCAGCACCAGGCCCGCGGCCTGGAAGAAATAGATGTAGTCCGTGTAGAGCACCCGCCCGATGGCCTCGGCGTTGGTCACGTCGGCGGCGGCCACCGGCGACTTGCCCGCGGCGGCCCCGCGGTCGGCGACGGCGGCGCTGACCATGATCATCTCGACCAGCAGGATGATGGCCACCACGCCGCCCACGGGCAGGTACTGCGCATAGCCTTCGCGCAGCCGCACGAAGTCGACGTCCAGCATCATGACCACGAACAGGAACAGCACCGCGACGGCGCCGACGTAGACGACCACCAGCAGCATGGCGAGGAACTCCGCGCCCATGAGCACGAAGAGGCCGGCCGCCGAGAAGAAGGCCAGGATGAGCCACAGCACCGAATGCACGGGGTTGCGCGCGGTGACCACGAACAGGCCCGCCGCCACCGTCGTCACAGCCATGATGTAGAAGGCGATCGCCTGAAGCATTCGGCTGTCGGCTCCGGGTCGGTCCGCGGCCGCGCGCGAGGCGCCCGGCGGATGGGAACGGGTTGCGGTTGAAGGACCCGAGGCGCGAATCCGCACCACATCGAGCCCCCGTGAACCGGCGCCCTTCTAGCCCTCGAAATCCGCCTTGCAAAGGCCCGAAAGGGCAAGAATCGGATGGCGCCGTTCGGCCGCCAACCCCATGTTCCGGCCCCACGGACGGAGAACCGCATGAGCGCCGAAGAACGCGACTACCTGCTCGGGACGCACGACGAGGAGATCGCCCGGCTGGGACTGCAGCACCGCGTGTGGCGGCCCCGCGTGCTGGACGCGTGGCGCCGCGCGGGAATCACCGAAGGCGACCGGGTCATCGACGCCGGCGCAGGTCCTGGCTGGGCGACCTTTGACCTGGCGGAGATCGTGGGCGCCGTGGGGCGGGTGCACGCGCTGGAGCGCTCGGACCGGTTCCTCTCCTTCCTGGCGTCGGCGGCCGAGCGCCGCGGCCTGTCGAACGTCGAGACCGCGGCGATCGATCTGGTCGAGGACGCCCTCCCCGGCCGTGACGCCGACGCCTTCTGGGTTCGCTGGGTTCTGGCCTTCGTCAGTGATCCCGAAACGGTGCTGCGGAAGCTGGTCGCGTCGCTGAAGCCCGGCGGCGTCGCCGTGATCCACGAATACCTTGACTACGAGACCTGGTCGTTCGCGCCGGACATCCCCTCCCAGAAGGAGTTTGTGGACGCGGTGGTCAGCGGCTGGCGCGCGACCGGGGGCGAACCGGACATCGCGCGATCGTTCCCGGCGCTGCTCCCGTCCGTGGGCCTGCGCATCCGTGAGCTGCGCCCGATCGTCGACGTGATCACGCCGTCCAACTTCGTCTGGCGCTGGCCCGCGTCTTTCGTCGAGACCTACGCGGCGCACCTGGCCGCCAGCGGCCAGCGGGACCAGGCCTGGGCCGACCGGGTGATCACGGACTTCCGCCAAGCCGAGGCGAACCCCGACACGGTGATGGTCACCCCGATGGTGCTCGAGGTGATCGCCGAGAAGGTCTGAACGCCCTAGCGGTAAGGCGCGTCGAGCTCGAGGTTGCGCGCGATCTCGCGCTCCCACCGGTCGCCGTTCGCGAGCAGCTTTTCCTTGTCGTAGAACAGCTCTTCGCGGGTCTCGGTGGCGAACTCGAGGTTCGGCCCCTCGACGATGGCGTCCACCGGGCAGGCCTCCTGGCAGTAGCCGCAGTAGATGCACTTCGTCATGTCGATGTCGTAGCGCGTGGTGCGGCGGCTGCCGTCGGCGCGCGGCTCGGCCTCGATGACGATGCACTGGGCGGGGCAGATGGCCTCGCACAGCTTGCAGGCGATGCAGCGCTCCTCGCCGTTCGGATAGCGGCGCAGGGCGTGCTCGCCCCGGAAGCGCGGCGACTGCGGATTGCGCTCGAACGGATAGTTCACCGTCGCCTTCGGACGGATCATGTACTTCATCGCCAGCCCGAAGGCGCCGGCGACGTCCAGCAGCAGCGCGCCTTTGGCGGCCTGGGCGATTCTCTGCATCATCGGACTTCGTTAGGCCTCAACTGGAACTTCGGCTGGCCGGGGGTCGGGTAGTCGTAGAGGTAGCCTTGGTGCTGGTAGTACACGGGCTCCTTGCCGTCGGGGTAGTCGTACCAGAAATCGCCGTGCACCCAGTAGACCAGATCCTGCTTGGGATAGTCGTAGATGTGCACCCCCTCGATCAGGTAGGCGGGCGTCTCGCCTTCCGGATAGGGGAACACGAAGGTCTTCATTGGCCGGGCCCGAACACGCGCCAGGCGGCGATGCCGACGACGGCGACCAGCGAGGTGGGCAGGAACACCTTCCAGCCCAGGCGCATCAGCTGGTCGTAGCGATACCGGGGCACAATCGCCTTCACCACCGCCACCAGGAAGAAGAAGAAGACGATCTTGGCGATGAAGATGAAGAGGTTGTGCAGGTTGGCCAGCAGCGTCCCCTCCACGAGGTAGGGGGTCGGCCACGGCGCGTACCATCCACCGAAGAAGAGGATGGTGATCAGGGTGCACATCAGCACGATGTTCGCGTACTCGCCGATCATGAACAGCAGGTACGGCGTGGAGCTGTATTCCACCTGGTAGCCGGCAACGAGTTCCGACTCCGCCTCGGGCAGGTCGAAGGGCGGGCGGTTGGTCTCGGCCAGGAAGCTGATGAAGAAGATCACCGCCATGGGGATCATGATGACCGCCATGGGCAGGTTCACCAGCCCGCCGCCGCCCAGCACGTTCCAGTTCCAGAACCCGCCGGCCTGGTTGGTGATGATCTGGGTCAGGTTCATCGAACCGACCAGCAGCACGACCGTGATGATCACGAAGCCCAGCGACACCTCGTAGGACACCATCTGGGCCGCCGAGCGTAGGGAGCCGAGGAAGGGGTACTTCGAGTTGGACGCCCAGCCGCCCATGATGATGCCGTAGACGCCCAGCGAGCTGATGGCGAACAGGTAGAGGATGCCGACGTTCAGGTCGGCCACCACCCAGCCCGGCCCGAACGGAATCACCGCCCAGGCGATGAAGGCCAGGACGAAGCTGATCAGGGGGGCCAGCAGGAAGATCACCTTGTCGGCGCCGGCCGGCACGACGATCTCCTTGAAGACGAACTTGAAGAAGTCGGCGAAGGACTGCAGCAGGCCGAACGGGCCGACCACGTTCGGTCCCTTCCGCATCTGCACGCCCGCCCAGATCTTGCGATCCGCCAGCAGCAGGAAGGCCAGCGCCAGCAGGATGCCGACGGTGATCAGCAGGATCTGACCGACGGTCAGCAGGGTCCAGCCGATGGGGGTGCTCCAGTAGTCCATCGCTTACTCCGCCGCCATCGCGCGGGCGCCGGAGGCCGCGGCCGAGCACTCGGCCATGGTCACGCTGGCGCGCGCGATCGGGTTGGTCAGGTAGAAGTCCTTGATGGCCGAGCGGAACGGCTTGTCCGTCAGCTCGCCCTCGCCGCCCAATGACGACAGGTCGAAGGCGCCGCCCGGAGCCACATAGTCGACCTGGCCGAAGCTGGGGTGCTCGCTGATCATCCGCTCGCGCAGTTCGGCCAGGCTGTCGTAGGGCAGCGGCTGGCCCAGGGCGCCGGACAGGGCGCGCAGGATGGCCCAGTCCTCGCGAGCGTCCCCCTTCGGGAAGATGGCGCGCTCGCCGATCTGCACCCGGCCCTCGGTGTTGACGTAGAAGCCGCTCTTCTCGGTGTAGGCGGCGCCCGGCAGGATGACGTCGGCGCCGTGGGCGCCGCGGTCGCCGTGGGTCCCGACATAGACCTTGAAGGCGGTCGACTTCGAAGCGTCGATCTCGTCGGCGCCGAGCAGGAACAGCACGTCCAGCGCGCCCTTCCTGACCATCTCCAGGGCGGACTTGCCGCCCGCCGCCGGCACGAAGCCGAGGTCGAGGCCCGCAACCCGCGAGGCCGCGGTGTGCAGGACGTTGAAGCCGTTCCAGCCCTCGCGGACCGGATTGAGCGCGGCGATGGCGCGCAGCACGGCCGCGGCGTCGGGCCGGGCCA
Organism: Pseudomonadota bacterium; assembly: GCA_023432855.1. GTDB lineage: Bacteria > Pseudomonadota > Alphaproteobacteria > Caulobacterales > Caulobacteraceae > JAEZEZ01. The sequence goes on from JAEZEZ010000077.1 coordinate 5,594, forward strand.
GGGCGCCCTGCCCCACGATGACCGCCGGACGCTGCGCCGCCCGGAAGGCGTCGGCGAAGTCGCCGGAGAAATCGGCCAGGCTGGCCGGGCCGGCGCCCAGGTGCTCGTAGCGGTAGGTGAGGTCCGCCTGCTCCCCGACCAGGGCGATGCGGGCCTTGCCGTGCAGCCACAGCTTGCGAAGGCGCGCGTTCAGCAGCGGCGCCTCGAGCCGCGGGTTGGCGCCGACGATGAGGATGGCGTCCGCCTGCTCGATGCCGGCGATGGTCGAGTTGAACAGCCAGCCCTCGCGCGGGCCGCCGCCGAGCATGGCGCCGTCCTGGCGGCAGTCGGTGTTCGGCGAGCCGAGCGCGCGGAACAGGTCCAGCGTCGCCTTCATGCTCTCGGCGTCCTGCAGGTCGCCGGCGATGGCGCCGATCTTCTCCGGCCGCGCCGCCTTGATGCGCCCGGCCACGGCCGTGATGGCCTCGGCCCAGGACGCCTCGCGAAGCTTGCCGTCCTCGCGGATCCACGGTCGGTCCAGGCGCTGGCGCATCAGGCCGTCGACGGCGTAGCGGCTCTTGTCGCTCAGCCACTCCTCGTTGATGCCCTCGTGGGTGCGGGGCAGCACGCGCATCACCTCGCCGCCGCGGCTGTCGGCGCGGATGTTGGCGCCCAGCGCGTCGTGCACGTCGATGGTCGGCGTCTTCTTCAGCTCCCACGGGCGGTAGTTGAACGCCCACGGCCGGTGGGTCAGGGCGCCGACCGGGCACAGGTCGTTGACGTTGCCCGACAGCTCCGAGCCGATGGCCTTCTCGAGATAGGTCGTGATCTCGGCGTTCTCGCCGCGCGAGATCATGCCGATATCCTCGACGCCGGCCACCTCGGTGACGAACCTCACGCACCGCGTGCACTGGATGCAGCGGGTCATGAAGGTCTTCACCGTCGGACCCATGTACTTCTCTTCGACGGCCCGCTTGTTCTCGGCGTAACGCGAGCCGTCGCGGCCGTAGTACATGGCCTGGTCCTGCAGGTCGCACTCCCCGCCCTGGTCGCAGATCGGGCAGTCCAGGGGGTGGTTGATGAGCAGGAACTCCATCACCCCGTCGCGCGCCTTCTTCACCATCGGCGTGTCGGTGAAGATCTCCTGGCCCTCGGCGGCCGGCAGGGCGCAGCTGGCCTGCGGCTTGGGCGGCCCCGGCTTCACCTCGACGAGGCACATGCGGCAGTTGCCGGCGATGGACAGGCGCTCGTGGTAGCAGAAGCGCGGGATTTCCTTGCCCGCACGCTCGGCCACCTGGAGCACGGTCATGCCGGGCTCGAACTCGACCTCGATGCCGTCGACCTTGGCTGTGGGCATGCTCTTACTCCGCCGCCAGGGTCGCGCCGGCGAAGCTGCCGCGGCGCGAACGATAGTTGGAAATGCGCTCTTCGATCTCGGGCCGGAAGTGGCGGAACAAGCCCTGGATCGGCCAGGCCGCCGCATCGCCGAGCGCGCAGATGGTGTGGCCCTCGACCTGGGAGGCGACGTCCAGCAGGATGTCGATCTCCTTCGGCTCGGCGTCGCCGACGGCCATGCGCTCCATCACCCGCCACATCCAGCCGGTGCCTTCGCGGCAGGGCGTGCACTGACCGCAGCTCTCGTGCTTGTAGAAGTAGCTGATCCGCGCGATCGCCTTCACCAGGTCGGTGGACTTGTCCATGACGATGACGGCTGCCGTGCCCAGGCCCGAGCGCAGTTCGCGCAGGCTGTCGAAGTCCATCAGCGCGTCTTCGCACTGCTCGGCGGGGATCAGCGGAACGGACGACCCGCCCGGGATCACGGCCTTCAGGTTGCTCCAGCCGCCGGTGACCCCGCCGCAGTGCTCCTCGAGCAGCTGCTTCAGCGGAATCGACATGGCCTCTTCCACGTTGCACGGCTTGTTCACGTGGCCGGAGATGCACATCAGCTTGGTGCCGGTGTTGTTCGCGCGGCCGAAGCCGGCGAACCAGTCGGCGCCGCGGCGCAGGATCGTGCCCACGACGGCGATCGACTCCACGTTGTTCACCGTGGTCGGGCAGCCGTAGAGACCGGCGCCGGCGGGGAACGGCGGCTTCAGCCGCGGCTGGCCCTTCTTGCCTTCCAGGCTTTCCAGCAGGGCCGTCTCCTCGCCGCAGATGTAGGCCCCTGCGCCGTGGTGAACGTAGATGTCAAAATCCCAGCCGTGGACGTTGTTTTTGCCGACAAGTCTGGCCTCGTAGGCCTCCTTGATTGCGGCTTCGAGCACCTCGCGTTCGCGCACGTACTCGCCACGAAGGTAGATGTAGCAGGCGTGCGCCTGCATGGCGAAGCTGGCGATCAGGCAGCCCTCGATCAGCAGGTGCGGATCGTGGCGCATGATCTCCCGGTCCTTGCAGGTCCCGGGTTCGGATTCGTCGGCGTTGACGACCAGGTAGTGGGGGCGCTCGCCCACTTCCTTGGGCATGAACGACCACTTCAGGCCGGTGCCGAAACCCGCGCCGCCGCGTCCGCGCAGGCCCGAGTTCTTCACCTGGTCGATGATCCAGCCGCGGCCGGCCGACAGCATGTCGGCGGTGGCGTTCCAGCAGCCGCGCTTCCTCGCCCCCTCCAGCATCGGGTCGTGGAACCCGTAGAGGTTGGTGAAGATGCGGTCCTTGTCTTCGAGGATGCCGACCATGACGCTCTAGTTCTCCGACATCCGACGGCGGTGGTGCGCGTTGCGCTGCAGGAAGGCCCAGACCAGGAACACCCAGCCGCCGGCGAGCACGGCGAGCGCCAGCATGTCCGGCCCCTCTCCGGCCCAGACCGCCCAGCCGGCGCTGCGGGCCAGCACCATCAGGGCGCCGAGGCCGATCAGGCCGAAACCAACGGCGCGCTGCATGCGGGCGACGCCGCGCAGCTCGCGCTTGTAGGCCAGGCGCTCTTCCGGGTTCTCGAGATTGGGCCTCGTCATGCGGCGGGCTCCGGCTCGGGCAGGTTCGGCAGACGGTCGATCTTCTTCGCCGCCGACCCGTCGTAGAGCTTTGGATCGGTCAGGGTCAGGGCGCCGCCCTCCGGCTCGGACGAGCGGCGTCCGGCGTAGGAGCCCGCCTTCGGCTTCTTGCCGGCCCGGAAGTCGTCGATGATCCGGCCGAGGCTCTCGGGCGTGAGGTCCTCGTAGTAGTAGTCGTTGATCTGGGCCATCGGCGCGTTCACGCACGCGCCCAGGCACTCGACCTCCTGCCAGGTGAACATGCCGTCGGCGGAGATGTGGTCCTTGCCGCCGATCTTGTCCTTGCAGACGGCCATCAGGTCGTTGGCGCCGCGCAGCATGCACGGGGTGGTGCCGCAGACCTGGATGAGGACCTTACCCACCGGCTCCAGCTGGAACATGGTGTAGAAGGTCGCCACCTCCAGCACGCGGATGTAGGCCATGCCGAGCATGTCGGCGATCGCCCGCAGCGCCGGTTCGGAAATCCAGCCCTCCTGCTTCTGCACCAGCCACAGGATGGGGATCACCGCCGATTGGCGGCGGTGAGAGGGATACTTGGATATCCACCAGTTCGCGCTCTCGAGCGTCTTCTTCGAGAACTTGAACGAGGCGGGTTGTTCCTTGGCGAGCCTGCGAACGCTCATCGTCTATCGCCCCGTCGTTCCAAACCAGCGGCCCAGCCGCTCTTTCCACACGTCGCGGCCTGCCTGGCGCAGGTCGCGGATCAGCCAGGAGGTCGGCGGCACGGTGCGCACCGCCAGCTGGCCCACGGCGATGAAGCCGATCATCCACAGCAGCGACAGCCACATCGCTTCCCAGAAGCCGCGGCCGTCCAGTTCGTAGGCGTGCCGGAAGCCCGAGCGCACCACGAACACCCCCGCCAGCGGGACCACGATCTGGCTGCCGTGGGCGGCCGCCAGCTTGATCGCGCCCATGGCCTGCCGCCGCCGCGGCGAGAACGCCACGGTCAGCAGGGTCAGGACGACCAGCGCGCCGGCGAAGAGCCACCAGCGCGAGGCCTCGACCACGGGTTCGATCCAGAAGCCGCTCACTGCCTGTACTCCTCGGTGGCCCACTGAGCCGGCCGCAAGGATGCGCGCCGGGCCAGGCGATCGGTGTCGGCCTCAGCAGCGCCCAAGCGTGCCTTGGCGCGTTTCGCGGGCGGGAGCTGTGCGACCAGATTACCGGCCAGCCAAATGACGAGGCCCAGACCGATGGCCCAGAGCAGGACGGCCGCGAGGGAACGATCGGACGCGCTCATGGCCGGACCGAGGATCAACAGGCCGAACCACCAGGCCGATGCCCTCAAGACACCCACTGCCGACCACGCTGCGGACTCGCTCCAAGTCAGGCGCAGTTCGGCGCGGTATCGGACCACGGCCATGACGCCGGTAGTAAACAGGATCGCGAGGGCTAAGGCAGGCACAGCCGACCACCAGCCGCCCGACAGGTCGGGAAGCGTGATCATCTCGTCAATGCCCGCGTAGAGGATCACCGGTCGATCTCTCCGAACACGATGTCGAGCGAGCCGATGATGGCCGAGACGTCGGCCAGCATGTGGCCACGGTTCATCCAGTCCATCGCCTGCAGGTGCAGGAAGCCCGGCGCGCGGATCTTGCAGCGGTACGGCTTGTTGGTTCCGTCGGAGACCAGATAGACGCCGAACTCACCCTTGGGCGCCTCGACGCAGGCGTAGACCTCGCCCGGCGGCGTGCGGAAGCCCTCGGTGTAGAGCTTGAAGTGGTGGATGAGCGCTTCCATCGAGCGCTTCATCTCCGCCCGACGCGGCGGGACGACCTTGTTGTTCGGGGTCAGCACCGGGCCCGGCGTGCGGCGCAGGCGGTCGATGCACTGGCGCATGATGCGGACGGACTGATTCATCTCCTCCATGCGCAGGAGGTAGCGGTCCCAGCAGTCGCCGTTCTTGCCGACCGGCACGTCGAACTCGAGGTCGGCGTAACACTCGTAAGGCTGGCTCTTGCGCAGGTCCCAGGCCACGCCCGAGCCCCGCAGCATGACGCCCGAGAAGCCCCAGTCGATGGCCTGCTGGCGGCTGACCACGCCGATGTCGACGTTGCGCTGCTTGAAGATGCGGTTCTCGGTGACGAGGCCTTCGAGGTCCTTCACCACGCGGGGGAAGCCGTCGCACCACGCCTCGATGTCGTCGATCAGGTCAGGCGGCAGATCCTGGTGGACGCCGCCCGGACGCACGTAGTTGGCGTGCAGGCGCGAACCCGAGGCCCGCTCGTAGAAGACCATCAGCTTCTCGCGCTCCTCGAAGCCCCAGAGCGGCGGCGTCAGGGCGCCGACGTCCATGGCCTGGGTCGTCACGTTCAGCAGGTGGTTCAGGATGCGGCCGATCTCCGAGTAGAGCACCCGGATCAGCTGCGCCCGCATGGGGACCTCGATCCCGAGCAGCTTCTCGATGGCCAGGCAGAACGCGTGCTCCTGGTTCATCGGCGCCACGTAGTCGAGGCGGTCGAAGTACGGGATGTTCTGGAGGTAGGTCCGCGCCTCCATCAGCTTCTCGGTGCCGCGATGGAGGAGGCCGATGTGCGGGTCGACCCGCTCCACGACCTCGCCGTCCAGCTCGAGCACGAGCCGCAGCACGCCGTGCGCGGCCGGGTGCTGGGGCCCGAAGTTGATGGTGAACTTGCGGTCCTGCTCCTCGGCGGAGACGGCGGTCAGGGTGGTTTCTCCGGCGCCCGACATCAGTGCTCCCCCGCCTTCTCGTCGCCCGGCAGCACCGTCAGCGGATAGTCGGCCCCTTCCCAGGGCGACAGGAAGTCGAACTGGCGGAACTCCTGGTTCAGCTTCACCGGCTCGTAGACCACCCGGCGCTGTTCCTCGTCCCAGCGGACCTCGACATAGCCGGTGGTCGGGAAGTCCTTGCGCAGCGGATGGCCCGTGAAACCGTAGTCGGTCAGCAGCCGGCGCAGGTCGGGGTGGCCGGCGAACATCACGCCGAACATGTCGAACGCCTCACGCTCGAACCAGTCGGCGCACGGGTGGGCCGGAATCGCGGTCGGTACGGGCGTATGCTCGTCGGTGCGCACCTTGATGCGGACGCGCGCGTTCTTCACCAGCGACAGCAGGTGATAGACGACGTCGAACCGCTCCTCGCGCTCGGGCCAGTCGACGCAGGTGAGGTCCACCAGCTGCTGGAAGCGGAAGGCGGGATCGTCGCGCAGCAGCACCAGCAGTTCGACGATGCGGTCGCGGGCGGCGAACACCGTCAGCTCGTCGTAGGCCACCTCGAAGCCGCTCGCGGCCTTGCCCGAAGCCTTGACGATCGCCTTGCCCAGCGCGGTCAGTTGCTTGCTCATGCGGCCCCTAGCGCAGGATGTCGCCGGTGCGGCGGATCTTCTTCTGGAGCTGCAGCACCCCGTACAGCAGCGCCTCGGCCGTCGGCGGGCAGCCGGGCACGTAGATGTCCACCGGAACGATGCGGTCGCAGCCGCGCACCACCGAATAGCTGTAGTGGTAGTAGCCGCCGCCGTTGGCGCACGAGCCCATGGAGATGACGTAGCGGGGCTCCGGCATCTGGTCGTAGACCTTGCGCAGCGCCGGAGCCATCTTGTTGGTCAGGGTGCCGGCGACGATCATGACGTCCGACTGGCGCGGGCTGGCGCGCGGCGCGAAGCCGAAACGCTCCATGTCGTAGCGCGGCATGGACGCCTGCATCATCTCGACCGCGCAGCAGGCCAGGCCGAAGGTCATCCACATCAGCGACCCGGTCCGGGCCCACGTGATGACGTCGTCGGCGGCGGCGACCAGGAAGCCCTTCTCGCCCAGCTCGGCGTCGACCTGCTCGAAGAAGCGGTCGTGGATCTTGGGGTCGTAGCCCTCGACGGTGGCGCGGGCGCCCTCTCCGTAGGACAGGCTGCGCGGGTCGAAGCCGCGGGGCGGAACCTCTACTCCCATTCGAGGGCCCCTTTCATCCATTCATAAATGAAGCCGACCGTCAGCACGCCGAGGAAGATCATCATCGACCAGAAGGCGAACACCATCTCCGGCCGCGGCAGGTCGAACATCGTCACCGCCCAGGGGAACAGGAACGCGACCTCGAGGTCGAAGATGATGAAGAGGATCGACACCAGGTAGAAGCGCACGTCGAACTTCATGCGCGCGTCCTCGAACGCGTTGAAGCCGCACTCGTAGGCGGAGTTCTTCTCCGTGTCCGGATTGCTGGGCGCGATGACCCAGGCGGCGATCATGAAGCCGAGGCCGAGCGCCAGGGCTATGCCGAAGAAGACGACGATCGGCAGGTATTCGAGCAGAAACGCGGTCATAGGATGCCTTGCGCCGTCGGAGGGCGGCGGAATCGGGGGCGTTCTAGCCCCTTCGCGCGCGCGGTTCAAACCGTTACGGGAGAACGGCGGAATGTTGAGAATCGTTCTCAGGAAACCCTGGTCGAGAACGGTTCTCACCCTGCCCCGAGGTTGATCCAGCACAAGGCGCGGACGCCGCGCCAGGCGGATGCTGTCCTTCTGACAGGAGCATCGCATGACTTGGAGTAATTCGCGGCAGGCCTACGGCTGGGCGGCGATTGGACTGCACTGGATCAGCGCCATCGGCGTCATCGTCCTCTACTTGCTGGGCGAACGCATGGAGGACGCCGCGACCAGGGCCGAGAAGCTCGCTTTCGAGCACACCCATGTCTCCGTGGCCGTCCTGCTGTTCACCTTCCTCGCGGCCCGCCTGATGTGGAGCCTGTCCCAGCCCCACCCCGCCTCCTACGAGCGAAATCCGTGGCTGCGGAGGATCTCGGTGGGGGTGCACGTCCTCTTCATGGCCATGATCGCGATCCTGCTGGCGACCGGCCCGCTGTCGATCTGGTCGGCGCCGCGGCCGATCCCGCTCTTCGACCTGCTGGTCATTCCAAGCCCCTTCCCGACGCGCGTCGAATGGCTGCACGAGGGCGCCGAGACGGTTCATGCCCTGGCGTCGAACCTGTTCTGGCCGTTGCTGGCGCTGCACCTCGCGGGGGCGCTGAAGCACCTGCTCATCGATCGCGACCCGACCCTTCAGCGCATGCTATGGGTCAAGCGCGCCTGAGTTCAGAGGCGGTCGAGGGCGGCGCGGAGCTTGCCGGCCACTTCGGCCGCCTTCTCCTTCAGCGGCGGGTTCTCGATGGCCTGCATCGAGGCCACAGGATCGATGGCCGCGACCTCCGATCGCCCGTTTTCCGCGTCCTGCACGATGACGTTGCAGGGCAGCATGGTCCCGACCTTGTCCTCGAGTTGGAGCGCCTCGAAGGCCATCCGCGGATTGCAGGCGCCCAGAATGATGTAGGGCCGGAAATCCTCGCCGATCTTGGCCTTCATCGTCTGGCGCACATCGATCTCGGTGATCACGCCGAACCCTTCCTCGGCCAGCGCAGCGCGTGTCGCCGCCACGGCCTCGTCGTAAGCAAGGTCGAGGGTCTTGCCATGGTAATAGGTCATGAGGGCGCTCCTTCCACGGCCCCGCAGGGCGCAGCCAGTCTAACGCACCCCGGCGCAGTGCGCTCCGGCCTGAGGGGTTGGCCGGGCGGCTGACTGGCCCCGCGCAGCCTGTCCGCGCGTTACAGGGTCATGACCCACCAAGGCGTGACCCTTGAAGGCGGGCGCAGCCTGCATGTGCGTTCCGCCGGGACGGGGCGGCCGATCGTCCTGCTGCACGGGGCGCTCACCACCCATGCCGACTGGCTGGAGGCGCCCCTGGCGGAGTTCGGCCGGCGTGGACGCGCGCTCGCAGTCGACCGGCCGGGCCATGGCGAGAGCCGGCGGCCGCGGTTCGAGGCCGCACCGGCGGCGCAGGCGCGTCAGATCCGCGACGGGCTCGCGGCCATGGAGATCGGCGAGCCGCCTTTGCTCGTCGGCCACTCCTTCGGCGGTCTGGTCGCGCTGGCCTGGGCGAGTCTGTTTCCGGACCAGGTCGCGGGGGTGCTGCTGCTCGCCCCACTGACCCGGCCCGAACTGCGTCCGCTGGAACACCTGCTGTTCGCGCCTCGCGCCACGCCGATGGCCGGGCCCCTGCTCGCGGAAGCCGCGCGCTGGAGCATCGACCGGCCGATGGTGCGCCTTGCGCAAAGGGCGATGTTCTCCCCCGGCGCCCCGCCCGAGGACTGGCTGGCCCGCTATCCGCTCGACCAGGTGCTGCAGCCGGGGCAGATGGTGGAGGAAGGCGAGGACGCCGCCTCGGTCCTGCCGGGATCGCCCGCCGGGTTGTTCGACACCGGGGCCATCCGGGCCCCTGTATCCATCGTCGCGGGGGATTCTGATGTGGTGGCGGACCCCCACCGTCACGCCAAGCGCCTGCACGCCGAGCTCCCCGGCAGCCGCCTGACGATTCTTGAGGGCGTCGGGCACATGCCGCACCATGTCGCCCTCACAGCTGTTCTGGAGACCTTCGACGAGCTGTTGAGCGCCCGCGTTCCCGCCACCGCCGAATAACTTGGGCGATGGGCGCGAACGCCGCTTGACACCCATCCGGCCCCTCCCTATTCAGCCCCCCTCTCGACGGGCCGCTTCGGCGGCCCCGACGCGGGTGTAGCTCAGTTGGTTAGAGCGCCGGCCTGTCACGCCGGAGGTCGCGGGTTCGAGCCCCGTCACTCGCGCCATTTCCCTTCAGGAAATCTGGCCCTTTCCCCCGGTCGCCGCCGCGCGCCCTAGACCCCCGCCGTGGCCGTGCGGGGATCGAGCGGCAGCCCGGCCGCCTGCCGGTGCTTGAGCTGCCGCAGCCAGGCGTGCAGGCACTCGCAGTCGAGTCCGTGCATCATCAGCCGGAAGCCGGAATTGACGGTCGCCAGCGAGATCAGCGGGTGGCCGTTCTTGATGAAGTTCATGTGGTAGTCGGTCCCGAGGATACGGCCGATGTAGATCGCCACTACCTCGTCCAGCTGCAGGGAGTTCGACGCGCGGATGAAGTCGTCGCGCGGCAGCAGCAGGGCGTACATGGGCGTGTAGGCCTCCACCGCGGTCTGGATGTCGATGACGTTGAGCGGGCCCTTGCGGGTCGGTTCGATATCGAAATCCTCGCTGATCATCGAGAAGTCGGGGCTGGCGACGGGCATCAGCTCGCGGCCCTGCGCGCGCAGGTCCCGGTTCAGCTGGATGATGAAGTTGAAGACGTTGAGGTCGTGCTGAAGGAAGACGTTGTCCTCTAGGTCCTTCAGCGTCCTGGGTCGCAGCGGGACCGTCTCGACGTTCACGTCGCCCGCGTTCGCCTTGATGAAGGCCAGGATCTCCGTCCCGATATGAAAGTGCCGAAGGATCAGGCTGTTGCACTCGGGAGTTCCGAAGATACGCAAGCCCCAGTGGATGGTCTTGTGAAGGAACCCGTTGAGGTTCGGCCAGCGCGGCGAGATTCCCCTCAACACCTTCACGAACAGGAAGAAGACGAAGATCAGGATGCGCAGCGGCGGAAACAGCCGCCGGCGCGAGAAGGACCGCGCGCCGAGCAGCAGCGAGCGCTTGGCGCCTTCGTCGATGGGCATGGACTGGTCCAGCGCCAGCGCCAGCCAGGGATCGGGGTCGGCCGGGTCGAACAGGGCCGGGTCGAAGGGATCGGCCGGGCCAAAGCGCTCACCGCGGGGCGGGTCTTCACGCAGGGCGGCGGGCTCGGCGCTCACGCGGCGATTTCCTCGATCTGGAGCGCATAGAGACGCGCGGTCACCTCGGCGCAGCGCACGATGCGCTCGGCCACGGCCGGGTCGGGCAGCACCAGGGCCAGCATCGCGCGGAACTCCTCCATGTGCTCGGCGTCGTTGTCCCCGTGATAGAGCAGGAAGCGCACCGCCTCGTCGGGCAGGCCCAGGCTCTCCTTGACCCTGCGGCCCCATTCGGACGCCTTGATCGAGCCCAGCCCCTCGATGATGAACATCGCGCCCAGCAGGCCGAACGGGTCCGGCTTGCCCGCCTCGTGGAACATCCAGCCCGACAGCGCCTCGGAGCCCACGTTCTTGCGCGCGCCCCGGATGTCGTCGAGCCGCCCGCCCGCGGCGACATAGTCGGCTTCCAGCAGCCGGAAGTCCCGGTGCTCCGTCACCGCATGACGCATCAGGGTCGAGCGCAGCTCGAGGTGCTCCTCGCCGATGCTGGACGCCGCGCGGGACATCCAGAGCGCCCCGTCCTTCACCTGCTGGCGCAGGTCGCGGAGGAACGCCAGATAGCCTTCGCGGCTGAGCTGCCCGCGGTTCAGCCGTCGAATCAACGGCGTCGCCTCCAGCCGGGCCTCGAAGTCGCTCCAGACAACGGCCAGCTTGCGCAGGACCTCGGCGACCGAGGCCTCCGTCGGATCCCGCACCGGCGCCGCCCCCATCACACCGCCTCCAGCATCATGAAACCGATCATAGCCCGTCCGCTCTCCGGCACGATGCACAGGATTCGGTCGCCGCGCTTGACCCGCCCGTCCGCCATCAGGGCGTCGAGCATGATCCAGATCGAGGCGGCGCCGACGTTGCCGCTGACCGGCAGGGTCGTGAACCACCGGGCCTCGTCGATCATGCCGCCGGTGTTCTCCAGCAGCGACACGATCTCCTCCCGCAGCGAGCGCGCCGAGTAGTGGCACAGCAGATGGTCGACTGCGCCAGGATCGATCCGGCCCTCGTCCACCTTCCTCAGCCAGACCCCGATCCAGGCCCGGATCACCTTCTTCAGCAGTGTGAAGTCCTGCAGCAGCGCGATGGCGCCGGCCGAACTCGCCCCGCGCGGCCCGGCGTGGCTCCAGCCTCCGTCCGGGTCCGTGCGGCGCTCCATGGCGGCGCCCGCCCACATGCAGGGGTCGTAGCTGCCCGCCAGCGACACGAGGTCGATCCATTCGACGCGAAGGTTCAGGCCGGGCCCGGCCGGGTCCGGCTGCATGACGACGGCGCCGGCGCCGTCCGAGAGGGTGAAGCGCAGGAAGTCGGCCTCCAGCGCCAGTCTACCGCGGGCGTCGACGAGCGCCGTCTCCTCGTAGAAGGCCGGGCGGAACCACCGGGACGAGAACTCGGACGCGGCCGCCACGGCGCAGGCGGCCTCCCCGGCCCTCACGTTCAGCCACGCGGACTTCGCCGCCATCAGGGAGGAGGCGCATACCGACTGGAAGCTGGCGACTTCCAGCGGGCCGCCGCCGAGTTCGGCGTGCACGGCGCTTCCATGACCCGGGACCAGGAGGTCGCCCTGGGTGGTGGCGGTCGCCAGGTGGCCGACCTCGGCGAGGTCGCGGCCCGCCGCCTCCAGCGCCGCGCGGATCGCGGCCGCGCTCATGCCGGCGTTGCTGTGAGTGACCGCGCCGTCTGGGCCCAGCGCGTAGTGACGGCCTTCGATGCCGTTCCAGCGGAGAGCGCGGCGGCCCGCGGCCGAGGCGCGCCCTCCCACCAGCCCCAGGCGCTGCTCCATATCGGCGTTGCCGACCGCCTCTCCGGGAAGAAAGGACCCGACGCCCGTGATGAACACTTCGCGCACGCTCAAATCCCCCGGCCCTTCCGGCTGTCAGTCGATCCGCAGCGCCAGCTCCTCGTACACCGCGTCGGTGATCTCGATGCGCTTCAGCCGCCAGAAGACCAGCTTCTCCCGCTCCATCGTCCAGATCATGCGGCCGCCCCCCTTCACGAAGTATGTGGCGGCGAAGCTGTTGACGCCGGTGTAGCCGAAGGTCGGATCGGCCGGTTCCGGCTCCCGGTCGCGACCGCCGTCGCGCCGGCGCTGCGAGCGCGATTCGTCGACCTCGCGCGCCAGCCTGGAAAGCCGGGCGAGGCCGCTGGGGGTGACCAGGGCCTGCACGGCCTGATCGACCATCGACGGCGCGATGAGGGCCACCAGGCCGGCGAACGGGCTGGCCTCACCCCTCGCCTCCCTCCCCGCCTCGGCCACCAGCCGGGCGGAGATCTGCGAGGAGAGGCTGCGCCGGACGGAGCGGAAGTCGACCAGTTGTTCGAGGGCCGCTTCGTCCCCCGTCTTCAGGGCGTGGACCAGGCGCGCGGCGGCGAACCATGGCGAGGCCACGAAAGCCGCGACGAACAGCAGCGCCGCCGCCCCGCCGAGTATCGCGATATGCCTGCGTCGCATGTCGATTCCGCACCTGCCGATCGGCCCAGTAGTAGGCCGTGCGCGGCGCCGGGCAAGCGCTACTGATCCGGCGCGCCTCCGGCCGACCACAACAGTCCTATGAAGCCGCCCTTGATGAACGGAAGGACCGCCAGCGTGGCCGCGCCGACCGCGCCGAGGAGAGCGGGCGCAACGATCCACGGCGACGTCTCCCAGACGAAGGGAAACAGGAGAACCGGCGCGATGATGACGTGGCCGACCAGCAGGATCGTCACATAGGCCGGGCCGTCGTCGGCCCGGTAGTGTCCGTTGTCGTGACCGCAGTCGGCGCAGGTCTGCGCGACCCGCAGATAGCCGGCGAAGAGGGAGCCCGTCCCGCAGTTGGGGCACTTGCGCCGCAGTCCGCGCACGAGTCCGTCACGCGGCGAGCGTCTGGCGGTGGCAGGCATGGGAGGCTCCGGTCGCGCCGCCCCGACGCCGGCGCGGCGGGGATATGGCGCGGCGCGGCCGGCGGATCAACCGGATACGAGAGTCATTTCTGCAGCCTGGCGCCGCCCCGCAGTGCTTCGGGGCCGATTGGTCCCCCTGCTGGATCGTCAGGCGCTCGCCCGCGTTCCATCTGCAAGAGGAGAGATCATCACCATGGCCGCCAATCCCATCCAGGACCGCCCGGACAATCGCGAGGTCGAATACGAAGACCAGCGGCCCGGAAAAGCCGGGGAGCCGCCCAGGCCCGCCACCGAGCCCAGGGGGTCGGGCCCTTCGCAGCGTAGCGACGAGACGGAAACCGACCCCGGCTCGGGCGAACCCAACCCGGAATGACCGGTTCGGCGGCCGCCACGTGGCCGCCGAAACCGAATCCCGATGGCCCCTACTGCGTCAGGCTCTGGGAGCGCTCGCCGCCCGGCTTGGAGATCTTCTCCAGGCTTTCGCCGGTCTCGGAGTCGTCGCCGTTGTTACGCGCCAGGTCGCCGATCGACACGATGCCGACCAGGCGCTTGTCGCGGTTCACGACCGGGAGGCGGCGCACCTGGATCTCGCCCATGTTGCGCAGCACGTCGTCGGTGTCGTCGTCTTCGAAGCAGTACTTCACTTCCGGGCTCATGACGTCGCGGACCGTGGAGTCGGGCCCCTTGCCGGCGGCGACGCCGCGGATGGCGATGTCACGGTCGGTGATCATGCCAACCAGCCGGTCGTTCTCGCCCACGGGCAGAACCCCGGTGTCCACCTCGGCCATGGTGCGCGCGGTCTGCTGAAGGGTGTCGTCGGGGGTGGCAAGGCGCACGTCGCGGGACATGCATTCGCTGACTTTCATGGCGATCTTCCTCGAGGTTTGCGGACGTATGGGGACGCCCCTTCCTCGTAACAGCGCGGCCGTGTGGAGGTTCCGCCGGAGGTCAGTGGACCGGCAGCGTCTCGTCGTCCCGGGCGAAGCCGGGCTGGCCGCTGAGCTGGCCGTACAGCAGGCACAGGTCCTCGAACACGCGGTTCCAGGCGAAGCGATCCACCGCCCGGGCGCGCGCGGCCTGTCCCACGGCCTCGATGTCCCGTGAGAACAGCGCCTCGATCGCCTCGGCGAAGGCCCGCGGGCTGGCCGTCTGGGCAAGCTGGCCCACGTCCTCGTCGACCGTTTCGGCGACGCCCCCGGCGTTGACGCCGACCACGGGCCGGCCGCACGCCATCGCCTCGATCACGATCAGGCCGAAGGGTTCCCGGTCATTGGCGTGCACGAAGGCGTCGGCGCTGGCGACGATGCGGGCGACCGCCTTCGGGTCGCGTTCGAAGGGCAAGGAGATGACGCGCTCTTCCTCGGGCAGCCCCGCCCCGGCGCCGACGAGCACCAGCACGTAGGGATCCCCGAGCTTCTGAACCGCATCGACCAGCACCCCGATGTTCTTCTCGCGGGCCGGACGGCCGGCAAAGACGAGGATGCGCGTGTCCTGCGAGACGCCCAGCTTGCGGACCAGCCAGTCTCGGTCGCGCCTGTCGGGATGGAAGGTATCGATCTCGACGCCCAGAGGGCGGACGAACACCTGGTCGACCCCGGCCTCTTCGAGCCGGCGGGCGATGAAGTGGCTGGGGGACACCACCTTGTCGAACGACTTGAACAGCTTGGCCCAGCGCTTCTCGACCGGCTTCTTGGCCCACTCGCCGAAGTGCAGGGCGGCCAGCGCCGCGGGGTCCGAATGGCAGAATCCGACCACGGGGCACCCTACCCGCTGGCCGGCCAGCAACGCGGCCTGGCCTGGGGTGTAGGGATCGCCCGCTTCGATCAGCGTGGGCTTCAGCGAACTGAGCCAGGCCGCCCACCGCTTGGGCATGCTGGGCCAGCGGTAGCCGTCGCCGAAGGGCAGCCGGGCCGCCTGCAGGCTCACGATGCCCTGGCCATCGTCCTTATACGTCGCGCCCGGCACCACGAGCGCGTGGCGGACGCCGGGCCGGTGCTCCGCCAGCCAGGCCCGCTTGGCGGTCAGGTAGCGTTTCACGCCGCCGCTCCGGGGAGCGTACAGCATGGTCGTGTCGACGAGCCGGGGGCGGGGATCGCCCGCCGCGAGGCGAAGGCTGCGCAAGGTGTGCTGTATTTCGGCGTCCAGCCCGGGAATGAACCTCAGATCGCTTTCCCGAACGTCGTAGACCATATGCGTCGCCTCCAGCTTTACCGCCGCATAACGCGCGAACCCGCCCAGGGTGGCGAATGGTTAAGCTGAAATTTCATACTCTCATATGCGGCGTCTGTCGCTCTCCAGGATATTCCGGAGGCTAGTCCTCGGTGGATGTGGTCGGGGCCTTCCCTCGCCGCGCAAGGGCTTCGCGCAGCAGGACTTCCACCTGGGCGTTGACGCTGCGCAGTTCCGCGGCGGCCAGCTTCTCGACCGCCGCCAGCACCTCGGGCCGGATGCGCAACAGAAACGCCTTCTTGGACGGAGACGCCACGGTCCGGACCTAGCCGTAGAGGGTGCCCGTGTTGACCACCGGCTGGGCCTCGCGGTCGGCGCAGAGCACGACGAGGAGATTGGACACCATGGCCGCCTTGCGGTCCTCGTCCAGCTCCACAACGCCGCGCTCGCCGAGGTCGGTGAGGGCGTTCTCCACCATGCCGACCGCCCCCTGCACGATGAGCCGGCGCGCGGCCAGGATCGCCTCGGCCTGCTGGCGCCGCAGCATGGCGCCGGCGATTTCCTGGGCGTAGGCCAGGTGGGCGAGCCGCACCTCGTCGACGATCAGACCGGCGGTGGCGACCCGCTCCTGAAGCTCGGCGAGCAGGCGCTCGGCGACAAGGTCGGCGTCGGCGCGCAGGGTCGGTTCGTGCTCCTCGCCGTGGTCATAGGCATAATGCGAGGCGATCGTGCGCAGCCCGCTGTCGATCTGGATCTCGACGAACTCGGCGTAGTCCTCGACATCAAACAGAGCCTGGGCCGAATCCTTCACGCGCCAGACGACGTTGGCGGCGATCTCGATCGGGTTGCCGCGCTTGTCGTTCACCTTGAGCTTGTCGCTGGTGACGTTGCGTACGCGGGTGCTGATCTTCTTGCGGGTGTACCAGGGCACGACCCAGCGCAGCCCCGTCTTGCGGTCGGTCCCGCGGTAGTCGCCGAACAGCAGGATCGCGACGGCCTGGTTCGGCTGGATGGCGTAGAGGCCGACCATCAGGAACCCGGCCACGACCATCAGGCCTATGCCGCCGAGCAGCAGAGGATCGCTGTCCGTCGCGGCGCCCCTGATCACCATGAACAGTGATGCGCCGAGCCCCGCGAGGGATAGCAGCAGCATGAGGACGCCGTTGCTGGTGCTGGCCGGCCTTTCGAGGGTGGCGTCATGCAGGGCGGGTGTGGTCATCGGAGGCCTCCAAATCGATAGCGAAGTGATATCACTTTCGCCGCCAGCTTGGCAATAGAGGCGCCGTGGCGACACTGGCGCCGCGGACTGGAAAGAAGGGCCGCACCGGGCATCTTTCGCCTTGCATTCGCCGCAAAATCGCGAAAGTTGGGGCACGGTCCCGAAGTCGGCCTCGGCCGAGCGCGGGAGAGGTGCGTCGGGTCTCTGACGAGGGGTTTTTCATGCGTAAGATGTTCCTGACCGCCGCTGCGCTGGCGCCGCTCTGCATTGCGGCGAACGCCCAGGCCGAGACGGTGATCTCGAATACGCGCACGACGCCGATCGCGACCTCGACCGCCAACAGCGGTTCGGCCGACGACATCCGCATCGATGACGGCGGCAAGATCGACCTCGACAGCGGTACGGCGGTCACGGTCGACAGCGACAACGACGTGGTGAACGACGGCGGCATCGAGATGACCGATTCCGCCAGCGGCTCGACGGCGATCCTCGTCGCCGCCGGAACGACCGGCGACGTCACCAACAACGGCACCATCATCGTCGACGACGGCTATGTGGCCGAGGACACGGACAAGGACGGCGATCTCGACGGCCCGCATGCCGAGGGCACGGACCGCAAGGGCATCTGGGTGGCCGGCCCGATGACCGGCGACGTCGTCAACGGCGAGGACGGCCTGATCCGCGTCGAGGGCAACCAGTCCTACGGCATCCTCATCGACGGCGCCCTGGCCGGCGACCTGATCAATGACGGCAACCTGCGCGTCCTCGGCGACGGCAGCATCGGCATCGCCGTGAACGGCGACGTGACCGGCGACATCACCATCGGCGGCGACGTGTCGGCGACCGGCGAAGGCGCCAGCGCCGTGGTGCTCGCCGGCGACGTGAACGGATCGGTGGTGTTCGACGGCGCCATGCTGGCGAGCGGTTACCGGTACACCTCCCGCCCGACCGACCCCGAAGCCCTCGAGGGCCTGGATGCGGACGACCTGCTGCAAGGCGGGCCGACGATCTGGGTCGCGGGCAACGTCACCGGCGGGGTGCTGTTCGACCGCACTCCGGCCGATCTCGATCCCGACAACGACGACGAGGACGGCGACGGCGTTCCCGACGACGAGGAAACCACCGCCCAGATCAGTTCCGCGGGCTCCGCCCCCGCGCTTCTGATCGGATCGATGACCGACACCGTGACGCTCGGCGCCGTGGGGACCGATGACCTGGCCTACGGCCTGGTGATCAAGGGCAACGTCACCGCCAGCGGCATCTATGACGAGCGCACCGCCACGGCGGTCCAGCTGGGCATGGAAGGCGGCGCGGCCGTGGACATCGAAGGCGGCGTCCGCATCGAGACGGGCACTGTCGGCGCCTCGGCCTTCGACGCGAACTCCTACGGCATGCGCGTGCTGAGCGGCGTGAACGCGCCGGTGATCTGGCAGGATGGCGAGCTTTCGGCGACGACCATCTCCGAGGGTGCGGACAATTCTTCCTACGCGCTGCTTCTGGAAGCCGGCGCGAACGTCGGCCAGGTCGCCAACTACGGCCTGATCCAGTCCACCGTGATCGGCGAGGCGGGAACCGCCTACGGCATCGTCGACCAGTCGGGCAACCTGGGCCTTGTCGAGAACTCCGGACAGATCATCGCCCAGCTTCTGGCGACCGACGATCCCAACGACGGGGACGACGACAACGACGATCCCCAGGACGAGACCATCACGGGCCGTGGCGTGGCCATCGATCTTTCCGCCAACACCCTGGGCGCGGTGGTCCGGCAGATGGGCCTCGCCGACGGCGACGACCTCAACGACGGCATCGACGACCCGGACGCCGACAACGACGGGATCGACGACAACGACGAGCCCGGCATCCAGGGCGACATCCGCTTTGGGTCGGGCGCCGACACCCTGGACATCCAGAACGGTACGGTCTTCGGCAACATCAGCTTCGGCGCCGGCGCCGACTCCCTGCTGATCGACGGCGGCGGCTATGTTCGCGGGCGCATCGACGATTCCGACAACGACCTGGCCATCACCGTCACCAACGGGGCCCTCGAGGCGCAGAACACCGCCGCCGTCCAGGTCAGCAGCCTGACCGTCCAGGGCGAAGGCGACCTGATCATCACGGTCGATCCGGAGGCCGGACAGGTGTCAGGCTTCGACGTGTCGGGGACCGCCACCTTCGCCGACGGCGCCGGCTTCGGTGTCCGCTTCGAAAGCCTGCTGCAGACGGCTTCGCGCTTCACCGTGGTCGAAGCCGGGACCCTCGACGCGGGTACGATCGACTTCTCCACCCTCGAGGGCAACACGCCCTACGCCTACGTCGCCACGGGCGTCATCGACCAGGCCAACAACGCCATCTACCTCGACGTGCGCCAGCGTACGGCGGAAGAAGCCGGGCTGATCGCCTCGGAGGCGGCCGCCTACAACGCCATCTACCAGGCGCTGAACAACGACGTCTTCCTGCGCGCCGAGTTCCTGTCGCGGCTGGACCGCAAGGAGTTCATGCAGCTGTTCCGCCAGCTGATGCCGCAGCACTCCGGCGCGCCGCTGCTGTCGCTGACGGCCGGCCTCGACGCCGTCCGCCACGCCCTGTCGGACCGGCGCGTGGAAGGCGAGCGCGGCGAGATCACCGCCTGGCTGCAGGAGATCAACTTCTACGCCACCAAGGAGCAGGTGAACGCCTACGCCTTCGAATCCGAGGGCTTCGGCGTCGCCGGCGGCATCGAGAAGTCGACCGGCATGGGCAGCTTCGGCCTGTCGTTCGCCTACACGTCATCGGACATGGACGACGACATGGCGGTGCTGCAGGAGAACCTGACGGCCCAGCTGTTCGAGCTCGGGGCCTATTGGCGCACGGGCAACGACGACTGGCGCCTGTGGGCCCGCGGCTCCGCCGGCTTCGCGATGTTCGAGGAGACCCGCGAGGTCATCGCCCCGACCATCGTGCGCCGCGCCAAGTCCGACTGGAACGGCTTCACCCTCGCCGCCGGCGCCGGCGGCAGCTACAGCATGAGCTGGGGCAAGTGGTACGGCCGGGCCGAAGGCCAGCTGGAGTACTTCTACCTCTCGGAAGAGGCTCACAAGGAAGACGGCGGCGGCCCGGGCTTCAACCTCGCCTACGACGAGCGCGAGGGCCACATCCTGAAGGCGGAGGCGACGCTGAACGTCGGCCGCCGCTTCGGAGCCGAGGGCTGGCTGACCCCGGAGATCCGCCTCGGCTGGCGTCACAACGTCTCGACCGATCTCGGCGTCACCACCGCCCGCTTCCAGGCGCCGGTGGGCTGCACCCCGCCGACGCCGTGCGGCGCGCCGTTCCACCTGATGGCGGACGCGATGGACGGCGGCGGCCCGATCATCGGCTTCCGCCTCACCGCGGGCAGCGCGATGGGCTTCCTGGGCTTCGAGGCTGACGCGATCCTGATCGACGACTACGAGCTCTACAGCCTGATGCTGCGGGGCGGGTTCCGCTTCTAAGGGAGGCCGGCTTGGCCAAGCCCCTGAGACTGGCTCTGACGGCGGCGCTGATGGCGTTCGCCGTCGGCTGCCAGTCGCCGGGCGGCGCCCAGACGCCCCCTCCTCCGCCGGACCGTTCGAACGTGCCCGAAGGCGGCATGTGCGGCGGCATCGCCGCCTTCCAGTGCGCCGAAGGGCTCTACTGCCGCATGGACGGCGACTATCCCGACGCCGCCGGCAAGTGCGTGAAGCGGCCGCAGATGTGCACCAAGGAATACCGCCCCGTCTGCGGCATGGACGGCAAGACCTACGGCAACGCCTGCACGGCCGCGTCCGAGGGAGTGACTGTCAGGCACGACGGGGAATGCCCCGGCTGAACGCAGACGTCGCCCACGAAAAAGGCCCCGGATCGCTCCGGGGCCTTTCTCGTTTGGGCCGGCCGGGTAATCAGCCGTTGTAGTAGAGGTCGAACTCGACGGGGTGCGGGTGCAGCTGCAGGCGCAGCACTTCCTGCTCCTTCAGCTCGATGTAGCTGTCGATGAAATCGTCATCCATGACGCCGCCCTTCTTCAGGAAGGCCCGGTCCTTGTCGAGGCTGTCGAGCGCCTCGCGCAGGGAGCCGCAGACCTCCGGAACGTTCTTCCGCTCCTGGGGCGGCAGGTCGTAGAGGTTCTTGTCCATGGCGGGGCCCGGATCGATGCGGTTCTCGATGCCGTCGAGGCCCGCCATCAGCAGCGCCACGAAGGTCAGGTAGGGGTTGCCCATGGGATCGGGGAAGCGCGCCTCGATGCGCTTGGCCTTCGGCGACGACACCCACGGAATACGGATCGAGGCCGAGCGGTTGCGCGACGAATAGGCCAGCTTCACCGGCGCCTCGTAGCCGGGCACCAGGCGCTTGTAGGAGTTGGTCGTCGGGTTGGCGAAGGCGTTGATGGCCTTGGCGTGCTTGATGATGCCGCCGATGTACCATAGGCACATGTCCGAAAGCCCGGCGTACTTGTCGCCGGCGAACAGCGGCTTGCCGCCCTTCCAGATCGACTGGTGCACGTGCATGCCCGAGCCGTTGTCGCCGTACATGGGCTTGGGCATGAAGGTGGCCGACTTGCCGTAGGCCGCCGCCACGTTGTGGATCACGTACTTATAGAGCTGCAGCCGGTCGGCCATGGTCAGCAGGTCCGAGAACTTCAGCCCCAGCTCGTGCTGGGCCGGCGCCACCTCGTGGTGGTGCTTTTCCGGCTCCATGCCCAACTCGCCCATCACCGCCAGCATCTCGCCGCGCAGGTCCTGGCCGCTGTCGACCGGGTTGACCGGGAAGTAGCCGCCCTTGGGGCCCGGCCGGTGGCCCATGTTGCCCTCGGGATAGGCGCGCCCGGTGTTGGACGGCAGCTCGACGGAATCGAACATGTAGCCGGTGTTCTCGGCCGAGGTGGTCCAGCGCACGTCGTCGAAGACGAAGAACTCGGCTTCCGGGCCGAAGTAGACCATGTCGCCCACGCCCGAGGACTGGACGTAGGTCAGGGCCTTCTTGGCCATGGACCGCGGGTCGCGGTTGTAGGGCTCGCCCGTGTCGGGGTTCAGCACGTCGCAGAACATGAAGAGGGTGTTCTGCTGGTAGAACGGATCGACGTAGGTGCGCGACAGATCCGGCCGCAGCAGCATGTCGCTCTCGTTGATCGCCTTCCAGCCCGCGATCGACGAGCCGTCGAACATGGTGCCCTCGGTGAGGAACTCCTCGTCGACCAGGCTCAGGTCGAAGGTCACGTGCTGCAGCTTGCCCTTCGGGTCGGTGAACCGAAGGTCGACATACTGGATGTCTTTTTCCTTGATTTCGTTGAGGATCTTGTCGGCGGTCATCGGGAGGAAGTCCTTGGCGAGGGGAGGAGGAGGACGCGAGGCAAAGGCTTAGACGGCGGACGGACCGGTTTCACCGGTCCGGATGCGGATGACTTCGAGGACGTCGGTGACGAAGATCTTGCCGTCGCCGATCTTGCCCGTGCGGGCCGCCTGCTGGACGGCCTCCACCACCGGCGCGACCAGGTCGTCGGGCACGACCACCTCGATCTTTATCTTGGGCAGGAAGTCGATGACGTATTCGGCGCCGCGGTAGAGTTCGGAGTGGCCCTTCTGGCGGCCATAGCCCTTGGCTTCGACAACGGTCATGCCCTGCACGCCGATGTCCTGAAGCGCCTCCTTCACCTCGTCGAGCTTGAAGGGTTTGATGACGGCTTCGATCTTTTTCATGCCGATTCCGGGTCTGCGGCCCGGGCTCCGAGGTTTCATTGCATTGCAGCATAAATCAAGCTGCAATTGCGAAGAGCGCCCCGGTTCATGCAACTTTCCGGGGACGCGCCGCGCGGCAGGTCCTAACAGGGAAACGGGCGCGGGTTAAACACCCAATGGACGCAGCCGATGGGAGACGCCGATGACATCGAAACACGCCGTCCTCAGCGTGGTCCAGATGTACGAAGCCGACAGCCAGGCGACGGTCCTGGGCGTGGAGAGCTTCGCCCTCATGCGCTCGGCCGGCGAGGCGGTGGCCCGCGCGGTGGCCGAACGCTGGTCCCCGCGCCCCGTCTGCGTGCTCTGTGGCCCCGGCAGCAACGGCGGCGACGGCTATGTGGCGGCCCGGGCGCTGTCGGACGCCGGATGGCCGGTGTCGGTCCTGGCCCTCGGCGAACCGGCGGGCGGCGACGCGGCGACGGCCCGCGGCCTGTGGCAGGGTGAGGTCCGCGCAATCTCCGAGGCCGCGGTGGGCGGGGCCCAACTCGTCATCGACGCCCTGTTCGGCGCGGGCCTGACCCGTCCCCTGCCCCCCGACCTCCGCGCCCTGCTCGAGGGTGTCGAGCGGCGGGGGACGCCGATCGTCGCGGTCGACCTGCCCTCCGGCCTGCCCGGCGATGCGCCGGAGCCCCTGGCCTACGCGCCGCAGGCGGCCCTCACCGTCACCTTCCACCGCAAGAAGCCCGCCCACATTCTGTGCCCCGCCAGCGAGCTGTGCGGCGAGGTCGTGGTCGCCGACATCGGGATCCCCCAGGCGGCGACGCCGGACGCCCAGCTCTGGGAGAACCATCCGGACCTCTGGCTGCACGCCTATCCCTGGCCGAAACCGGGGACGCACAAGCACGCGCGCGGCCGCCTGGGCGTGGTCGGCGGCAAGCAGTTCGACACCGGCGCGGCGCGCCTTGCGGCCAGGGCCGGCCTGCGGACCGCCGGCACGGTGCGCGTGTACTGCCCGCCCGAGGCGGCCCCGACCTACGCCGCCCACCTGGAGGCGGCCATGCTCAAGCCCTTCGAGGACGCCGACGAGCTCTACGGCCACGCCCGCGAGATGGACGCCTTCGTCATCGGGCCGGCGTCCGGCGTGGGCGAGGCGACGCGGGCGAACCTGCAGGCGCTCGCCCGCACCGACGCCGCCCTGGTCGCGGACGCCGACGCCCTCACCTCGTTCCGCGACGAGCCCCAGGCGCTGTTCGCCCTGCTCGACGGCCGCGACGTGATCACCCCGCACCCGGGCGAGTTCGACCGGATCTTCCCCGGCCTGCTGAACGAGAGCCGCGACCGCATCGCCGCCGCGCGGACGGCGGCCGAGCGCGCCGGCTGCGTCGTCCTGCTCAAGGGCTCCGACACGGTGGTCGCCGCCCCCAACGGCCGCGCGGTGGTCAACACCCATGCGACGCCCTGGCTGGCGACTGCGGGATCCGGCGACGTGCTCTGCGGCGTGATCGGCGGCCTGCTGGCCGGCGGCATGGACGCCTTCGAGGCCGCCTGCGCCGGCGCCTGGATGCACGGCGATGCGGGCCGCCGGTTCGGCGTGGCCCTGACGGCGGAAGACCTCCCCGGACTGCTGCCGGCGGTGATCGCGGAGCTATTCGCCCGCGCCTGACCCTTCGAGCGGCCGCTCGAAGAAGACCAGCCACGCCTTGAGCTCGGCGGACAGGTCGTCCGGCGGAGGGATGCGCCGGAATCCGGACCGCTCGTACAGCCGGATCGCGTCGGTCTGGCGATGGCTGGTGTCCAGGCGCATGCGCCGGTAGCCGGCCCCCCTCGCCTCCTCCAGCAGCGCATCCGCCAGTCGGCGCCCGACGCCGAGTCCGCGAAACTCCGCTGGCACGAACATGCGCTTCATCTCGCAGGCCCCGTCGCCGAGATCGCGCAGGGCGACGCAGCCCACGGCCCGGCCGCCCTCGCGAGCCAGAAGCAGTCGCCCACGCGGCGGCGCATACGGTCCGGGCAGCCCGTCGAGCTCCCGCTCGAAACCGGCGGCGTCGAAGTAGCGGCCGATGAGGTCGGCGTCGTCGGGATGGGCGGCGCGATGCCACGCCACGAACGCCCGCATCAGCTCGCGGACCTCGTCCAAGTCTTCCTGGGTAGTCGCCTGGGTGATGACGATCATGCGCCGGTCCCGCCACGCCGTCGTTTCCCCGGGAGCGAAGCCCGCCCGGCCGGTCGCGTCAATCCGGTTGACCCGCCCCCTGCGCTCGGGCACTCCCCTCCCCGCGCGGATGTGGCGGAACTGGTAGACGCACTGGATTTAGGTTCCAGCGCCGCAAGGCGTGGAGGTTCGAGTCCTCTCATCCGCACCAATCCCCCGGGACCCGGAGCCGGCGCCGTTCGTTCAGGACGGCATGGACAAGGACATCGACCTCTGGGGTCTGGAAGAGCGGCTCTGGACCGGCGGCGCCGGGGCCTACCGTGAACTGCTGGCCCCGGCCTGCATCATGGCCTTCCCCGGACCGGGCCTGATGGAGGCCGAGGAGATCCACGCCTCCATCGAGCAGGCGCCGCGCTGGAACGCGGCGAGCCTGTCGGACCGGCGGCAGGTGCTGGTCGGCGACCGGATGGTCGTCCTCGGCTACCGGGTCCGTGCCCGGCGCGGGGGCGATGCGGATCACGAAGCGTTCTGCACCTCGACCTGGGTGCGCGCCGGCGGCGGCTGGCGTCTGATCCAGCACCAGCAGAGCCCGACGGGAAACGACGCCTGAAAGCGCGCCGTTGACCTGCGGCGGCGGCATCCGCATAAGGGCGGTTCGCGCCGCCTCCGGGCGGCTTTCCGCATTTAACAACCAGCGGGCGCGACGGGACTGCGGTCCCGGGCGGGCCCGGAAGCCGAATTCCCATGCAGGTCGTCGAAAAGTCCAACGAAGGTCTGAGCCGCGTGCTCGAGGTTACGGTTCCGCAGAAGGAGCTGACCGACCAGCTCGACGCCAAGATCGCCGAGGTCGGTCCGCGTCTGCGCATCAAGGGCTTCCGCCCGGGCAAGGTGCCGCCGGCCCATGTGCGCAAGATGTTCGGCAAGGAGCTGATGAGCGAGATCGTCCAGGACACCCTGAACGCCTCGCCGCAGAAGGCGCTGGACGAAGCCAAGATCCGCCCGGCCGCCCCGGCCGACCTCGACCTGAAGTCCGACATGGACAAGGTGATCGCCGGCGAGGCCGACCTGGCCTTCGAGATGGCCGTCGAGGTCATGCCCGAATTCGACCCGATCGACCCGGCCACGCTCGAGCTGAAGCGTCCGGTCTACACCGCCGACGACGAGGAAGTTCAGGCCGCGCTCAAGAACATCGCGGCCCAGAACCGCACCTACGAGCCCAAGGGCGGCAAGGCCCCCAAGGCGGCGGACGGCGACCAGGTCGTGATCGACTTCGTCGGCCGCGTCGACGGCGAAGCCTTCCAGGGCGGCGCCGCCGAGGACCACGCGCTGGTGCTGGGCTCGAACACCTTCATCCCGGGCTTCGAAGAGCAGCTGGTGGGCGTGAAGGCTGGCGACACCAAGACCGTGGCCGTCACCTTCCCCGAGGAGTACGGCGCGGCCCATCTCGCCGGCAAGGCGGCCGAGTTCGAGGTGACCGTCAAGGAAGTCCGCGCGGCCAAGGACGGCGACGCCCAGGTCGACGACGAGTTCGCCAAGAAGCTTGGCTTCGACAGCGCCGAGAAGCTGACGGACGCGGTCCGCGATCAGCTCAACCGTCCGTACAACGAGGCCTCGCGGTTCAAGCTGAAGCGCGCCCTGCTCGACGCCCTGGACGAGAAGCACGACTTCCCGCTGCCCGAGAAGATGGTCGAGAACGAGTTCAACTCGATCTGGAAGCAGGTCGAGGCGGACAAGGAAGCCGGCAACCTGCCGCCCGAGGACGCCAAGAAGTCCGACAAGAAGCTCAAGGAAGAGTACCGCAAGATCGCCGAGCGCCGCGTGAGACTGGGCCTGGTGCTGGCCGAGATCGGCCGCCGCAACAACATTCAGGTGACCAACGAGGAGCTGAACGCCGCGGTCAACGACCAGGCGCGCCAGAACCCGCAGTTCGCCAAGCAGATCTTCGAGTACTACCAGCGCAATCCCGGCGCCGCGGCCCAGCTTCGCGCCCCGATCTACGAGGAGAAGGTCTGCGACATGATCTTCCGCGTCGCCAAGGTCGAGGAAGAGGCTGTGACGAAAGAGGCCCTGTTCGAAGGCGACGACGACCTCTAGCTTGAATGCCGAACGGCCGGGGGGCCTGTTCGGGACGACGGAGTAGGACGATGGGCGTTCCGGCGCTATTGGCCGCAGCAACCCTGGCGTTCGCGTCGGCTCAGGCCGGAGCTTCGGCTCCGGCCGCAGCTCCCGCCGCCGAACCGCCGACGACCGTCGAGGAAGTCACGGTCCGGGCCGCCCAGAAGCGCACCATCTCCGAATTCGTGAAGGCCATCTCGGACGAAACCCGGGAAGGCAAGCTGGCGCGCTGGAACAAGACCATCTGCCCCGCCACCCTGGGTCTCGAGCGGCGCTACGCCGAGTATCTGAACGACCGCCTGGGTTCGGTCGCCCGCGACGCGGGCCTGAAGGTGGCCGAGCCCGGGTGCCGGCCGGACATCCTGATCGTGGTGACGGGCGACGCGGCGACGCTGATGGGCGAGCTGGCCGCCGAGCATCGGGACCTGTTCGCGGTCGAGCGCTGGTCCTACGAACGCACCAGCGGCGGCGGGTCGCAGTCCTTCGAATCCTTCATCCAGACCCCGAGGCCCGTCCGGTGGTGGCACGTGGCCGAAACCGTGCCCGCCGACGGCCAGCCGTTCCAGGGCGACGGAAAGACGGTGAAGGTCTCCCCCTCCCGCCTGCGCGACACCATGCGCGAGGACTTCGCCTTCGTCGTCATCGTGGTGGACGCGAAGCTGGCCCAGGGCGTGACCTACCAGGCCCTGTCCGACTACGTGGCCATGGCCGCGCTGGCCCAGCTCAATCCGAACGTCAGCGTCGACAGCGTCCCCAGCGTGCTCAACGTGTTCAACGACATCGAGCAGGGCCGGACGCCGCCGGAGGGCATCACCGAGTGGGACCGGGCCTATCTGAAAGGCCTTTACGGCGCCCGCGCGGACGCCCCGGACGCCCGCAGCCAGCGCGGCCGGATCGTCCGCGGCATCCAGCGCGGCGGACTGCCCTAGCGCACCATCCCGCCCGCGGGTTGCAACCGGCCCGCCGCGAGGCGATATCCTGTCACCGACCAAGCGCGGACCGATTCCGGACAGCCGCCGCCACCTGCATCTCGAGAAGGCCTCCCATGCGCGACCCGCAAGACGTGATGATGAACCTCGTCCCCATGGTGGTCGAACAGACCAGCCGCGGGGAGCGCGCCTACGACATCTTCTCCCGCATGCTGAAGGAGCGGATCATCTTCCTGACCGGTCCGGTCGAGGACGGCATGTCGTCGCTGATCTGCGCCCAGCTTCTCTTCCTGGAGTCCGAGAACCCCAAGAAGGAGATCGCGATGTACATCAACTCGCCCGGCGGCGTGGTGACGTCCGGCCTCGCGATCTACGACACCATGCAGTACATCAAGTCGCCCGTGTCGACGGTGTGCATGGGCATGGCGGCGTCTATGGGCTCGCTGCTGCTGACGGCCGGCACCTCGGGCCAGCGCATCTCGCTGCCGAACGCCCGCATCATGGTCCACCAGCCCTCGGGCGGCTTCCGCGGCCAGGCCTCGGACATCGAGCGCCACGCCGAGGACATCATCAAGACCAAGCGCCGCCTGAACGAGATCTACGTCAAGCACACCGGCCAGTCCTACGAGGTGATCGAGCGCACCCTGGACCGCGACTATTTCATGAGCGCCGAGGAGGCGATGGCCTTCGGGATCGTCGACCACGTCTACGAGACCCGCGACGAGAACGACGCGACGACCGCGGGGTAGGCCGCGGCCGGTTCGAGATCAGGCCCCCGCCCTCGCCGGCGGGGGCTTTTTCCTTGTTTCGGCATACCAAGACACGGCGCCCTCGTCCGTCGACAGGGATTTCGGGCCCGCTACGGCCGCCCCCTGAACACCCGGAACCCCTTCACCTCGGCGATCTCGAGCATTTCAGTGTCGCCCGAGGTGTCGCCGTAGGCCGCCGCCAGCTTCACCTCCGGCCCGAAACGCTCGCGCAGGCGCACCACCTTCTCGGCCGCCCGGCAGTTCTCGCCGTGCAGCGGTCCGGAAATCCGCCCGTCGGCGCAGACCTTCAGCCGCGTGCCCAGCAGCACGTCGGCGCCCAGCCGCCGGGCGAAAGGCTCGACGGTGATGGCCGGCGAGGCGGTGACGATGACCATCAGGGCGCCCCTCGCCTTCCAGTCGTTCCAGGTCTCCAGCGCATCCGGGCGCATGAACCTGGCCCAGACCTTTTCGGCGAAGGCGTCCGCCTCGCGCCCTACGTCCTCCGGGGTGCGGCCGGCCAGGAACTCCCGCACGGCGGCGGCCTTGATGGTCCCCCGGTTTCGGTCGACGGCGTAGCGCGCGAGCGCGGGTCCAAGCCGGGCCAGCCCGGCGGCGAAGCGGAAGGTCGGGACCCTCCAGCGCAGGAATGCGTTGAAGCTGTCTCGGACGGTCAGGGTGCCGTCGAAGTCGAAGGCGACGATCGGACGGTTTGTCCCGGTTTCGGACTGGCGGGTGTGGCTCTCGATCCCCACTTCAGACTCCGAAGGCTGGAAAAGCCGCCGCAGGCCGCCTGCGACCCCAAGCGCCCTTGATCATAAAGAGCCGCTTGTGATCGTATGCCGGTTGGCGGATTGTCGATTTTTGAACCCTTCCGGCCCCATGCTTGCAGGTGAGTCGGGCAAAGGGCGGGGGGAGACGGCGTCGGATCCTCCCCGATGAGTGAGAAACGCTGATGACGAAAGCCGCGAGCGGCGACACCAAATCCACCCTGTACTGCTCCTTCTGCGGGAAGAGCCAGCACGAGGTGCGCAAGCTGATCGCCGGGCCCACCGTCTTCATTTGTGACGAGTGTGTCGAGCTCTGCATGGACATCATCCGTGAGGAGCACAAGATCGCCTTCGTCAAGTCGAAGGACGGCGTTCCGACCCCGAAGGAGATCCGTGAGGTCCTCGACGACTACGTCATCGGCCAGGACCACGCCAAGAAGGTCCTCTCGGTCGCGGTGCACAACCACTACAAGCGCCTGAACCACGCGACGAAGAACAACGACGTCGAGCTGGCGAAGTCGAACATCCTGTTGATCGGGCCGACCGGCTCGGGCAAGACGCTGCTGGCCCAGACGCTGGCGCGCATCATCGACGTGCCCTTCACCATGGCCGACGCCACGACGCTGACCGAGGCGGGCTACGTCGGCGAGGACGTCGAGAACATCATCCTGAAGCTGCTCCAGGCCGCCGACTACAACGTCGAGCGCGCCCAGCGCGGCATCGTCTACATCGACGAAGTCGACAAGATCAGCCGCAAGTCGGACAACCCGTCGATCACCCGCGACGTGTCGGGCGAAGGCGTGCAGCAGGCCCTGCTGAAGATCATGGAAGGCACTGTCGCCTCCGTGCCTCCCCAGGGCGGCCGCAAGCACCCGCAGCAGGAGTTCCTGCAGGTCGACACGACCAACATCCTGTTCATCTGTGGCGGCGCCTTCGCCGGCCTGGAAAAGATCATCTCGGCCCGCGGCGTCGGCGCCTCGATCGGCTTCGGCGCCAAGGTCAAGGACGTGGACGAGCGCCGCATCGGCGAGGTCCTGCACAGCGTCGAGCCCGACGACCTGATGCGCTTCGGCCTGATCCCGGAGTTCATCGGCCGCCTGCCCGTGCTGGCGACGCTGGAGGACCTGGACGAGACCGCCCTGGTCAAGATCCTGACCGAGCCGAAGAACGCGCTGGTCAAGCAGTACGCCCGTCTGTTCGAGATGGAGAACGTCGGCCTGACCTTCACCGACGACGCGCTGCTGGCGGTCGCCCGCAAGGCCATCGCCCGCAAGACCGGCGCCCGCGGCCTGCGCTCGATCCTCGAAGGCATCCTGCTCGAGACCATGTTCGAACTGCCCACCTACCAGGGCGTCGAGGAAGTGGTCATCAACGCCGAGGTGCTGGAAGGCCGCGCCCAGCCGCTGCTGATCTACGCCGAGAAAAAGGGCGGCGCCCAGGCGAGCTGATCGCCGGGCTGAGCGCCGAGAGTTGAAGGGCCGGTTCCGAAGGGGACCGGCCCTTCTTGCATCCGCTCATCCCCGCGGAAGCGGGGACCCGGTCCTGTCCAGATAGCGCCTCGGTGAAAGAACCAGGTCCCCGCTTCCGCGGGGATGAACGTTGTGAGAGACCGAAGTCCGTGAACCTCTACGACCTCTTCACCGCCGCCGCCCGCCCCGACGCGCCCTTCCTGGAGACCCCGGACGGCGCCGTCATGCGATACCGGGACCTGGACGCCGCCACGGCCAGGCTGGCCAACGCGCTCACAGCCCGCGGGGTAGCTCCAGGCAGCCGTGTCTTCATCCAGGCCGAGAAGTCCCCGACCGCCCTGCTGCTCTATCTCGCCGCGCTCAGGGCCGGCGCGGTCTGGCTGCCCCTCAACACCGCCTACACAGCGACCGAGGCGGCCTGGTTCGTCGCCGACGCGGAGCCCGCGCTCGTCGTCTGCGCTCCGGAAAACCAGAGGGTGTTCGGCATCATGCCCGGCGCCGGCGCCGTGGACACGCTGGACGCTGAAGGCCGCGGCTCGATCACGGAGCTGGCCGCCGGCCAGGCCGACAGCTTCGCCACGGTCGAGCGCGACGACGACGATCTGGCCGCCATACTCTACACCTCGGGGACGACGGGGCGCTCCAAGGGCGCCATGCTCAGCCACGGCAACCTGGCGTCCAACGCCCGGACCCTCGTCGAGGCCTGGCGCTTCACCGCCGAGGATGTGCTGATCCACGCCCTGCCGATCTTCCACGTCCACGGGTTGTTCGTGGCGCTGCACACGGTGATGGCGTCGGGCGCCTCGATGCTGTTCCGGCCGAAGTTCGACCCGGCCGAAGTCGTCGCCCTGATGCGGCGCGCCACCGTGCTGATGGGCGTGCCGACCTTCTACACCCGACTGCTCGACCAGCCCGGCCTGGACAGGCAGGCCGCCGCGGGCATGCGCCTGTTCGTCTCCGGCTCGGCGCCCCTCCTGGCCGACACCCACCGCGCGTTCCGCGAACGCACCGGCCACGCCATTCTCGAACGCTACGGCATGACCGAAACGGGGATGAATACGTCAAACCCCTACGAGGGCGAGCGGCGCCCCGGCACGGTCGGCCCCGCCCTGCCCGGCGTGGAGCTCCGGATCACCGACCCGGAGACGGGGAAGCCGTTGCCCGGCGGCGAGATCGGCATGATCGAGGTGCGCGGCCCGAACGTCTTCAAGGGCTACTGGCGGATGCCCGATAAGACGGCGGCGGAATTCCGCGCCGACGGCTTCTTCATCACCGGTGACCTCGGCCTGATCGATACCGACGGCTACGTCGCCATCGTCGGCCGCGGCAAGGACCTGATCATCTCGGGCGGGCTGAACATCTATCCGAAGGAGGTGGAAGCCGGGATCGACGCCATCGAGGGCGTGATCGAAAGCGCCGTCGTCGGCGCGCCCCATCCCGACTTCGGCGAGACTGTCGTGGCCTTCGTGGTCGCCGCCGACCCGGGCCTGGACGAGGCGGCGGTGCTCCGGGCGCTGGCTCCCCGGCTGGCCCGTTTCAAGCAGCCGCGGCGGGTGGAATTCGTCGACGCCCTGCCCCGCAACGCCATGGGCAAGGTGCAGAAGGCCGAGCTGCGCGAGCGGGTGAAGGACGCCTTCCGAACGGCCTGAGCGGCATTTGCGCCACAGTACGTCCGCCGACGGCGGGGGCGCTCTTGCCCCTTGCAGCGCTGATGGCGGTGAAATCTTCCACGGCCCAGCTCCAAACGCGCACGGGCGCGGGCCACAGCGGCCCGCGGTGCGACGTTGCGACCCCTGTGACCCCCCGCCGCTTGAACCGCGCGGCGCGCGCGCCACATAGTTTTCAACACAAAACGCCGGGAATCGGCGGACGGACCGGAAAGACTCGCCGCATTGTCGAGTTGTCCCCGGTCCTTCGACCGAGGGAACGCCGGCGGGAGAGCGTCATGTCTGAGACTAAGGTTATTCCTGTGCTGCCCCTGCGGGACATCGTGGTGTTCCCGCACATGGTGGTCCCCCTCTTCGTCGGCCGCGACAAGTCCGTCCGCGCGCTGGACGAGGTGATGCGCGGCGACAAGCAGATCCTTCTGGCAACCCAGAAGAACTCCGCCGACGACGAACCGGCGCCGTCCTCCATCTACGAGGTCGGCGTGCTGGCCACCGTGCTGCAGCTGCTGAAGCTGCCGGACGGCACCGTGAAGGTGCTGGTCGAGGGCAAGGCGCGCGCGGGCATCGCCCGCTTCACCGACCAGACCGAGTTCTTCGAGGCCGAAGTCGCCTACCTCGCCGAGGACGGCGGCCCGTCGGAAGAGGCCGAGGCGCTGTCGCGCGCGGTCGTCGAGCAGTTCGAGAACTACGTCAAACTGAACAAGAAGGTGCCGCCCGAGGCGCTGAGCTCGATCCCGCAGATCACCGATCCGGGCAAGCTGGCCGACAGCGTCGCCGCGCACCTGTCGGTGAAGATCGCCGACAAGCAGTCGCTGCTCGAGCTGTTCGAGGTCCCCCGCCGCCTGGAGCGCGTCTACGCCCTCATGGAAGGCGAGATCAGCGTCCTGCAGGTCGAGAAGAAGATCCGCTCGCGCGTGAAGCGCCAGATGGAGAAGACCCAGCGCGAGTACTACCTCAACGAGCAGATGAAGGCGATCCAGCGCGAGCTGGGCGAAACCGACGACCAGCGCGACGAGATCCTCGAGCTGGAGAAGCGCATCCGCAAGACCAAGCTGTCGAAGGAGGCGCGCGCAAAGGCCGACGCCGAGGTCAAGAAGCTCCGCAACATGAGCCCCATGTCCGCGGAATCCACCGTGGTGCGGAACTACCTCGACTGGCTGCTCTCGATCCCGTGGGGCAAGGCCAAGCAGAAGCCCATCGACCTGAAGAAGGCCGAAGCCATCCTCGAAGAGGACCACTACGGCCTGGAGAAGGTGAAGGAGCGCATCCTCGAGTACCTGGCCGTGCAGGCTCGCACCGGCACGCTCAAGGGCCCGATCCTGTGCCTCGTCGGCCCTCCCGGCGTCGGCAAGACCTCGCTCGGCCGCTCGATCGCCAAGGCCACGAACCGCGAGTTCGTCCGCCTGTCGCTCGGCGGCGTGCGTGACGAGGCCGAGATCCGCGGCCACCGCCGCACCTACATCGGCTCCATGCCCGGCAAGATCATCCAGTCCATGAAGAAGGCGAAGACCGCCAACGCCTTCATGCTGCTGGACGAAA
>JAEZEZ010000118.1 GCA_023432855.1 Pseudomonadota bacterium
GCCCCCCCGCCGGCTGCACCCCGTCCGGCTGTCGGCCCAGGATCGCCTCATCCATGTGGACGCGCGCCTCGAAGAGGGCGTGGTGATCGGCGCCGGCGCGGTCGTGGGACCGGACGTCGAGATCGGCTCGGGCACGGTGATCGGCCCGAATGCCGTCATCGGCGCCGGGGTCGCGATCGGCCGTGACTGTCGCATCGGAGCCAACGCGACCGTCGAGTTCGCGTTCGTGGGCGATCGCGTCACCCTGGCGCCGGGCGTGGTGCTCGGCGCCGCCGGGTTCGGCGTCGCGGCGTCCCCGGACGGCGCCGTCGACGTGCCCCAGCTCGGCCGGGTCATCATCCAGGACGGCGTCAGCATCGGCGCCAACTCGACCATCGACCGGGGCGCCTGGGCCGACACCGTCATCGGCGAGAACAGCAAGATCGATAACCAGGTCCAGATCGGCCACAACGTGGTCATGGGGCGCAACGTCGTGATGGCGGCCCAGTGCGGCATCTCGGGATCGGTGGAGTTCGGCGACGGCGTCATGTGCGGCGGCCGCGTCGGCGTAAAGGAACACACGAAGATCGGCGCGGGCGCGCAGCTGGCCGCCTATGCCGGCGTGATGCACGACGTGCCGCCCGGCGAGGTATGGGGCGGCGCGCCGGCCAAGCCGATGCGGGCCTGGATGCGCGAGCTGGCATGGGTCGCCAAACAGGTCAGATGACGCTAATCCAGCGCCATGAGCGAGCCCCAACCGCGCGCTGAGCAAGGCGCAAGCATCGACTACGCCGAGGTCCTGCGGCGAATCCCGCACCGCTACCCGCTGCTGCTGGTGGACCGGGCCGAGGACTACCGTCCCCACGAGCGCATCGTCGGCATCAAGAACGTCACCTTCAACGAGCCGGTGTTCCAGGGCCACTTCCCGAACAACCCGGTGATGCCCGGAGTGATGATCGTGGAGGCGCTCGGCCAGACCGGCGCGGTCCTGATGTCGAAGTCGCTGAACGCCGACGTCACCGGCAAGACGATCTTCTTCACCTCGATCTCCGAGGCCAAGTTCCGCAGCCCGGTCCGCCCCGGCGACACGCTCCGAATGGAGGTGAACGTGCTTCGCCACCGCGGCGACGTCTTCAAGTTCCGCGGCGTAGCCTACGTCGGCGACCGCGTGGCCGCCGAGGCCGAGTTTACCGCCATGGTGGTGGAGACCCCCGCCTGATGCCGAAGATCCACCCCACCGCCATCGTTCACGACGGCGCCGCGCTCGGGGCCGACGTGGAGATCGGCCCGTACAGCATCGTGGGCGCCCGGGTTTCCCTCGGCGACGGCGTGCGCCTGCTCTCCCACGTCGTGATCGACGGGGTCACCGAGATCGGCGAGCAGACGATCATCCACCCCTTCGCCTACCTGGGCGGCCCGCCACAGCACCTGGGCCATCAGGGCGACGATACGCGGCTGATCGTCGGCAAGCGCAACGTCATCCGCGAAAACGCCACCATGCACACCGGCACCTCGATGGGGACCAAGGTCACCAGGGTGGGCGACGACGGGCTGTTCATGGCCGGCGCCCACGTCGCCCACGACAGCGTGGTCGGCGACAAGGTGGTGTTCGCCAACAACGCCACCATCGGCGGCCACGTCACCATCGGCGATTTCGTCTTCCTGGGCGGCCTGTCGGCGGTGCACCAGTTCACCCGCGTGGGCCGCTACACCTTCGTGGGCGGGCTGGCGGCGGTGACCAAGGATGTGATCCCGTACGGTTCGGTCTGGGGCAACCACGCCCATCTGGAAGGCCTGAACCTCGTGGGCCTGAAGCGCCGGGGCTTCCCGCGCGAGACGATCCGCGACCTGCGCAACGCCTACCGCCTCCTGTTCGCGCCCGAGGGCACCTTCCAGGAGCGGCTCGACGACGTGGCCAAGACCTTCGAGCGCTCGCCCGAGGTGACCGAGATCGTCAACTTCATCCGCGCCGACGCCAACCGGCCGCTCTGCCTGCCTGCCGCCTGAGCATGGACAAGCTCGGCCTCATCGCCGGCGGGGGGCGCCTGCCCGTCGAGGTCGCCGAGTTCTGCGAGCGGGCCGGACGGCCGCTGTTCGTGGTCCGCCTCAAGGGCTTCGCGGGCGAGGACCTAGCGCGGTTCGAGGGCGTCGACGCCGGCATGGCCGAGATCGGCAAGATCCTCGGCGCTCTGAAAGGCGCCGGGTGCCATTCGGTCTGCCTGGCGGGGAACGTGACCCGCCCGGATTTCGCCTCCCTCAAGCCCGACCTGAAGGGCCTGTCCGTGATCCCCGGCGCCATCGCCGCCGCCCGCCAGGGTGACGACGCCCTGCTGCGCTATCTGCTCGGCATGTTCGAGCGGGAGGGCTTCACGGCCGAGGGGGCGAGCGAGGTCATGGCCGAACTCACCCTGGGCTGCGGAGCCCTGGGCGCCCGGTCGCCGGACCGCCACGCTCGCGCCGACGTCGCCAAGGCGATTGAGGCGGCCAGGGCGTCCGGGCGGCTCGACATCGGCCAGGGGGCGGTGGTCTGCGACGGGCTGGTGCTGGCGGTGGAGGCCCAGGAGGGCACCGACGCCATGCTCGAGCGTGTCGCGACGCTCAGGCCGGAGATCCGGGGCTCGAAGGCGTCGCCGCGCGGCGTGCTGGCGAAGGTCCCCAAGCCTATCCAGGAGCGCCGGGTCGACCTTCCCACCATCGGGGTGCGAACCGTCGAGCTGGCCTTCGAGGCGGGACTGGCCGGCATCGCGGGCGAGGCGGGAGGGCTCATCGTTCTCGACCGCGAGGCCGTCGCCGCCGCCGCAGACCGGCTGGGCCTGTTCGTCTGGGGCGTGGACCCGGCCGCGCCGGAGCAGGCGTGAAGCCCCTGACGGTCATGCTGGTCGCCGGCGAGGCGTCCGGCGACAACCTGGGCGCCGGCCTGGCGGCGGCGCTGAAGCGGCGTCTGGGGGACGGCGTGCGCTTCGTCGGCGTCGGCGGATCGCGCATGGCCGCCGAAGGCGTGCAGAGTCCCTTCGACATCGCAGAGCTGTCCATCCTCGGCTTCTTCGACGCGGTGCTGGCGGCCGGCAAGGTCCGCCGGCGGATCGCCGAAACGGTCGAGCTGGCGGCTCGCGAGAAACCCGACGTGGCGGTGCTGATCGACAGCTGGGGCTTCACGATCCGCGTCGCGGAGGCCCTGCGCCGCCGGCTGTCGGACCTGCCACTCGTGAAGTACGTGGGGCCGCAGGTATGGGCCTCGCGGCCGGGCCGCGCCCGGGTGCTGGCCCGCAGCGTCGACCACCTGCTGGCCATCAACAGCTTCGACGTGGACTGGTTCGAGAAGGCCGGCCTTCCCACCACCTTCGTCGGCAACCCGGCGCTGAACACCGACTTCTCCGATGCGGACGGCAGGCGGATTCGCGCCGAGATCGGCGCCGGCCCGGATGATCCCGTCCTGCTGGTGCTTCCGGGCAGCCGGCCGGCCGAGGTGACGCGGCTTGCCCCGGTGTTCGAGGACGCCCTTCGACGCCTGAAGCAGACCCGCCCGGAGCTGAAGCTCGTGGTCGTCGGGGCGCCCACGGTGCGCGACCAGGTCCGCGCCTGGGTCGCCGGCTTCCAGTTCCGCGCCCACCTCGTCGAGGACGAGGCCGGCAAGCGCGACGCCATGAAGGCGGCGACCGTGGCCCTGGCCTGCAGCGGCACGGTGTCGACCGAACTGGCGCTCGCCGGCGCGCCGATGGTCATCGCCTATCGCCTCGGGCCGATGACCTATGCGCTGGCGCGCCTGCTGGTGAAGACCGACTGGATCACGCTCCTCAACATCGCCGCGCGCGAGACCATCGCGCCGGAGTTCGTCCAGGACGACGCCAGCCCCCAGGCCCTGGCCGACGCCGTGGCGGCGCGGCTCGACGACCCGGCCCTGCGCCAGGACCAGGTCGCGCGTCAGTTCGCTGCGCTGGACCTGATGGGGCGAGGGCAGGGCGATCCGTCGGAGAAGGCCGCCGACACCGTGCTCCGCATACTGAAAGAGCGGGGATCGCTCCCCGCTCTTCCGTAGTCGTCAGGCCGATCAGCCCCGCTTTTCGACGGGGACGAAGTCCC
This sequence comes from Pseudomonadota bacterium, assembly GCA_023432855.1. Lineage (GTDB taxonomy): Bacteria > Pseudomonadota > Alphaproteobacteria > Caulobacterales > Caulobacteraceae > JAEZEZ01. The sequence continues at coordinate 4,060 of JAEZEZ010000118.1, forward strand.
GCAGTCCGGGGCCCGTGTAGAGCTGGCGCGGACGGCCGATCTTCTGGGAAGGATCGGTGATCATCTCCTTCCACTGGGCGATCCACCCAACCGTGCGGGCCAGCGCGAACAGCACCGTGAACATCGTCGTCGGGAAGCCCATGGCCGACAGGGTGATGCCCGAATAGAAGTCGACGTTCGGATAGAGCTTGCGCTCGATGAAGAACTCGTCCGACAGGGCGATGCGCTCGAGTTCCTGGGCGACCTGCAGCAGCGGATCGTTGGGGTCGCCGACCTCGGCCAGGACCTCCTTGGCGCTCTGCTGCATCACCTTCGCGCGCGGGTCGTAGTTCTTGTAGACCCGGTGGCCGAAGCCCATCAGGCGGTACTTGCGGTCCTTCACCCCGGCGATGAACTCGGGGATGCGCTCCGGCGTGCCGATCTCCTTCAGCATGTTCAGCGCCTCCTCGTTCGCCCCGCCGTGGCTGGGGCCCCAGAGGCAGGCGATGCCCGCGGCGATGCAGGCGAACGGGTTGGCGCCGGACGAACCGGCCAGGCGGACGGTCGAGGTCGAGGCGTTCTGCTCGTGATCGGCGTGCAGGGTGAAGATGCGGTCCATGGCCCGCACCAGCACCGGGTTGGAGACATAGTCCTCGGCCGGCACCGCGAAGCACATGCGCAGGAAGTTCTCGGCGTAGCCGAGGTCGTTGCGGGGGTGAACGAAGTGCTGGCCGATGGAGTATTTGTAGGCCCGCGCCGCGATCGTCGGCATCTTGGCGATCAGGCGGTGGGCCGAGATCTCGCGTTGCTCCGGGTCATGGATGTCGGTGCTGTCGTGATAGAAGGCCGACAGGGCGCCCACGGCCCCGACCATGATCGCCATGGGGTGAGCATCGCGGCGGAAGCCCGAGAAGAACTTGTCGAACTGCTCGTGCAGCATCGTGTGGTAGGTGATGTTGCGATCGAACTTGGCGTACTCGCTGGCCGTCGGCAGCTCGCCGTTCAGCAGCAGGTAGCAGACCTCCAGGAAGTTCGACTTTTCCGCCAGCTGGTCGATCGGGTAGCCGCGGTGGAGCAGCACGCCCTCGTCGCCGTCGATGAAGGTGATCGCGCTTTCGCAGGAGGCGGTGGACGTGAAGCCCGGGTCGAAGGTGAAGACGTCGGCGTCCGCGTAGAGCTTGCGGATGTCGACGACGTCCGGGCCGAGGGTGCCGCTCATCACCGGGAGCCGGATGTCCAGCTCCTTGACGTTGAGCTTCGCGTCACCGACGCCCGCGGGTTTGTCATCCATATATTTTTACCCCGAAATGTAGCGCCCTGCAGGGGAGTGCGGGCGGGTTGCGGGTGGTTATAACGGTTTAGGTCAAGGTGGAAAGCGCGTCGTCGAGACGCGCCAGGCTCTCGGTCAGGCCAAGCGCCGCGAGAGTCTTGGCCAGATCCGGCGAGGGCGAGCCTCCGGTCAGCGCCCCCCGGACGAGCGGACCGATCTTGCCGAAACCGACCCCTTCGTCCTCGGCGAACGCCTTGAGCTCAGCCTCCAGCGCGAAAACATCCCAGCTTTCGAACAGGGCCAGGCGCTCCCGCAGGCGGCGGAGCCGCGCCTGACCGTCCCCGTCCAGCATGGCCCGGGTCTTTTCGTTCAGCTCGAGCGGACGCCGCTGCAGTACGAACCCCGTCTGATCCGCCAGTTCGAGGACCGTCCTGGCGCGATCCTTCACGAACGGCATGGCCTGGGTCAGGCGCGCCTCGTCGCCTTCCCACAGGTCGAAGCCGCGACGCAGAAGCACGTCCAGCGTCAGCTTGGCCAGCCGGTCGTCGTCGGCCAGCCGCAGCCAGTGGGCGTTGACATGCGCCAGCTTGTCGAAGTCCAGCCGCGACGGGGCCTTGCCGACGTTGGCCACGTCGAACCACGCCATCGCCTGTTCGTCGCTGAAGATCTCCGCGTCGCCGTGACCCCAGCCCAGGCGAGCCAGGTAGTTGCGCATCGCCTCGGGCAGGTAGCCCTGCTCGGCATACTCGTGCACGCCCGTGGCCCCGTGGCGCTTGCTCAGCTTCTTGCCGTCGGGGCCGTAGATCAGGGGGATGTGGGCGAAGGCGGGCAGATCCCAGCCCATCGCCTGGTAGATCAGCTGCTGCTTGGGCGTGTTGTTGAGGTGGTCGTCGCCGCGGATGACGTGGGTGACGCCCATGTCGTGGTCGTCCACGACCACGGCCAGATTATAGGTCGGGACTCCGTCCGAGCGCAGGATCACCAGGTCGTCCAGGTGTTCGGCCCGATAGCGGACGTCGCCCTGGACGAGGTCGTTGACCACCACCTCGCCTTCGAGCGGCCCCTTGAAGCGGACCACGTGGGGCTTGCCCGGGTCGCCCTGCGCATCGCGCCAGGGCGAGCGGAAGCGGCGGTTCTCCGCCTTGGCGGCCTCGCGCTCGGCGGCGGTCTCCTCGGGCCTCATCCAGCAGCGGTAGGCGTGGCCCCTGGCCAGCAGTTCATCGGCGACTTCGCGGTGACGGTCGGCGCGGCCGTACTGGAACACCGGCGGCTCGTCGGAGAACAGTTCCAGCCACGCGAAACCCTCGAACAGGGCGTCCACCGCTTCGGCCGTCGAACGTTCGCGGTCGGTGTCCTCGACCCGGATGAGGAACTTGCCGCCCCGGCCCTTCGCATAAAGCCAGTTGAACAGCGCCGTCCGCGCCGTACCAATGTGCATGTAGCCGGTAGGCGAGGGGGCGATCCGGGTGACGACGGGGGCGGCTGACATCGGTCTTGACGGGAGTCCTGGCGGGCGGCGGCGCGGGAAGCCCGTCGTTATAGCGCCGGAGACCCCCGCGCCTAGCCCCTGGGCGCGGGCCAGGGGATGGCTCGCGGCCTCGGTCGCGGCCCAGATCGACCGATGGATGCTGTGGATTCCGGTCGCCTTCGGCGGCGGCTGCGCGGCCTACATCGGGTTGAGGAGCGAGCCGGTCGGCTGGCACGTTTTCGTGGCCGCCCTGGCCGCGCTCGTCCTGGCGGCCCTTACGCGCCGGCGGGGCTGGGCGATTGCGACGATCCTGGCCGTCCTCGTTGCATCGTTCGCTGGCGGCATGGCGACCGCGAAGCTTCGGCAGATGCGCATCGACGCCCCGGTCATGATCCCTCTGGACCGCCCGGTGACGGTGGAAGGCTGGGTGGTGGACGTCGACAGTCCGGGCGCGCGGGGAAACCGGGTGCTGATCGCTCCGGCCTGGGTCGAGGGGCTCGAGCCGGAACGGACGCCCCATCGCGTCCGCGTGACGGTGGAGGGCGAGGCGCCGCCTCCGGGCTCGCCCCTGCGGGTCCGCGCCCTCCTGAACCCGCCGCCGCCGCCGGCCAGTCCCGGGTCCTACGACTTCGCCCGGGACTCCTACTTCCGGGGCGTCGGCGGGGTCGGCGTCGCCCTGACGGAGCCGCGCGACGCCACCCTGCAGCCGCCGCCGTGGCGGCTGAAGTGGATCATGGACGTGAACGCCTTCCGGTGGCGGCTGGCGGGCCGCATCGTCGACCGCCTCGGCCCCCGGAGCGGCGGCATCGCCGCGGCCATGACCACCGGCCACGAAGCCTGGATCGCGCGCGAGGACACCCAGGTGATGCGCGATTCCGGGCTCGCCCACATCCTGTCGATCTCGGGCCTGCACATGGCCATCGTCGGCGGCTTCGTGTTCTTCGCCGTGCGCCTGGGGGTCGCCGCCTGGCCGTGGCTGGCGCTGCGGGCGCCGGGGAAGAAGATCGCCGCCGTCGCGGGTCTCGCGGCGGTCTGGGTCTATCTGGTCGTTTCCGGCTCGCCGCCGCCGGCGGAGCGGGCCGCCATGACCGCCTCGGTCGCCTTCGCCGCCATCCTCATCGACCGTCGCGCCATCACCATGAACGCGCTGGCGGTGGCGGCCATGTTCGTCCTGGTCATGCGGCCGGAGTCGGTCGCCCAGCCGGGCTTCCAGATGTCGTTCGCGGCCACGGCGGCGCTCATCGCCCTGGCCGAGGCGTGGCCGCAGAGAATCCGGGAGATCTCGGCCCCTTGGCCGATCCTGGCCGTGCAGCGGGCCGGCGGGTGGATCCTGGCCGCCTGCGCCGCCAGCCTCGTGGCTGGGATGGCCACCGGCCCGTTCGCCATCCAGCACTTCAACCGCACCGCCATATTCGGCCTGTTCGCGAACCTCGCGGTGGCCCCGCTGTCCAGCTTCGTGATCATGCCCTTCCTGGTGATAGGGGCGGCGCTGGAGGTGTTCGGCCTGGGCGGCCCGTTCCTGGCGGTGGCCGGCTGGGGCGTGGACGCCATGATGGCCGTGGGCCGGTTCACCGCCGATCTGCCGGGCGCCGTCAGGCTGGTGGCCAGCGCGCCGCAGGCGGCGCTGGTCGTCGCCTTCCTGGGAATCCTGTTCATGTGCCTCTGGCGGGGCCGTCTGCGCTGGGCGGGACTGCCCTTCGCGCTGGCGGTGCTGCTGTGGCCCAGGCCCGAACCGCCCGACCTGTGGATCGCCGACGACGGCTCAGCGGCGGTGGTGAGGCGGGGAAAGGAGGCCGTCGCCCTGCGGCCCGACGCCAAGGCCTTCGCCGCAGACATCTGGACGCGCCGCCGCGGCCTGACGCTGACCTCGGAGACCGGAGCCCAGCCCTACGTCTGCGACCGCTTCTCCTGTGTGCCGGGGATAGAGCCGCCTCTGGCCGTCGCCGCCTGGTGGGGACGCCGCCAGCCGCCCGCCGAAAAGCTGGAGGTTCTGTGCCGTTCGGGCGACGTCGTCGTGCTGCGCCCGCAGGTCAGCCCGCTGCCCGCGTCGTGCGAGGGCAAGCTGGTGCTGGACGGACGCGACTTCGCGCGCGGGGGCGCGATCGAGCTGTGGAGGCGGGAAGGGGCCTGGGCGGGACGCTGGGCGTCGGATCTGAGAGGACGCCGTCCCTGGACGGCGTCGGCCGGGGGCAGAACTTTCGAAGGGCGCCTAGCGGTTGCGGCGGGCTCGCACGCGCACGGGCTGGGGACGCGGGCTGAGGAGCGCGGCGGCGCCAAGGGCCGCGAGCGCGGCGGCTGCAAGAATGGCTTCGGCGAGAAGTTCGGTCATCGTCGGCCTCCTTCTGGATTGAAGGTAAGCCGCCGATGGCGACGGGGCAAGCTTGACCGCGGCGACGCGTCGCCGCGGGTCCGTCAGTGATACTTTCGGATCAGGCCCACCAGCTTGCCCTGCACCTCGACCTGGTCGGGCCCGTAGATGCGGGTTTCGTAGGCGGGGTTGGCCGCTTCCAGCGCAATCGAGGCGCCCTTCTTGCGCAGGCGCTTGAGCGTCGCCTCCTGGCCTTCGACAAGGGCGACGACGATCTCGCCCGACTGGGCCGAGTCGGCGCGCCGGATGACCACGTGATCGCCGTCGAGGATGCCGGCGTTGATCATGGAATCGCCCTGGATCTCGAGCACGAAATGCTCGCCGGACCCCAGCATGGCTTCGGGCACCGGGATCCGGTCCTTCTCGTGCTGGATGGCGTCGATGGGCACGCCGGCGGCGATCTTGCCCAGGATCGGCAGGTCGCGCACGTCGTTGGCGGGTTCGGCGACGGGGCGGGCGCCCTCGATGACCTGCGGACGGAAGCCGCCGCGGCCGCGCGGCGCGCCGGGCGTGGCCTGATCCGGCAGCTTGAGCACCTCCAGCGCCCGGGCCCGGTGGGGCAGTCGGCGCAGGAAGCCGCGTTCCTCCAGGGCGGTGATCAGGCGGTGGATGCCGGACTTGGACGCGAGGTCCAGCGCCTCCTTCATTTCGTCGAAGGACGGCGAGACGCCCTGCTCCTTGATACGCTCGTGAATGAACATCAGGAGCTCGTGCTGCTTGCGGGTTAGCATGGCGGCCTCGGAACAGGTCGTGAACAGGTTATCTGTGTTCTGTAAGTGTTCTTTCTTAATGTCAAGTAACCGGCCGCGGGCGTCTGGGCGACCCGCGTCCCAACGCACGCAAGGCCCTGCAGTCAGGGGCTAATCCGCCACCACGTTGATGTCGCCGTTTCGTTCCAGCACCACGCGCCTGACCGTGGAAAGGTCGGCGTGACCGGCGCTGCGCAGCGCCATGCGCAGGTCGCCTTCGCCGAGCCCCTTGCGGCGCAGCGCCTTCTCGTCGACCACCCCGTCCCGGACCAGCACGGTCGAAGACCCCTTGGTCAGGGCCGACAGCCAGGGCCAGCGAATCGCGGCCCGGGCCAGCAGCGCGTGCAGCGCCACCAGGGCCATCGTCGCGACGAGAGTGGGGATGAACGGCGCGCTGCCGGTCAGGGCCCGGCTGAGATTCGAACCGATGATGACGGCGAAGATGATGTCGAACGACGTCCACTTCCCGAACGCCCGGGTCGCCGCCACCCGCACCAGGCCGATGCCGATCAGAAAGATGATGAGCGCGCGCGCGGTCATCTGGACCGTGGTGATCGGCCCGTCCGAGCTGCCTACCAGCAGGTGCAGCTGCGTGTTCCAGTCGGCGAGAAAGTCCGGCGTCATGGCTCCGCTGTGGGTGAGGCGTGCGATTCGGGAACGGTCGCCTGCGGCCGAGGTTGCAGCCGCGGATTTCTGCGCGGCGGTGTCGCAACGGCGGGGCGCCGAGCGTCCTCGCCACAGGTGTGAAGGGACGACCGTGGACGCCGACTTGAAAACCGCCGCTATCCGGGCCAACTCAGCGCCCATGGCGCACAGCACAGCTGAAGGCGTCGGGCCAGCGACCGACGCCGGGCCGATCGTCTCCGTTTCCGGGCTTTCCAAGACCTACAAGGGCGGGTTCACCGCCCTGAAGTCGATCGATCTCGAGATCAGGCGCGGCGAGATCTTCGCCCTGCTCGGGCCGAACGGGGCGGGGAAGACCACCCTGATCTCGATCATCTGCGGCATCGTCAATCCGAGCGAGGGGCAGGTGAACGTCGACGGGTTCGACATCCGCCGTGATTATCGCGCCGCCCGCTCGCTCATCGGCCTGGTGCCGCAGGAACTGCACACCGACGCCTTCGAGACCGTGTGGGCGACGACCAGCTTCTCGCGCGGCCTGTTCGGCAAGCCGCCCAATCCCGCCTACATCGAGAAGGTCCTTCGCCAGCTCAGCCTGTGGGACAAGAAGGACAGCAAGATCCTGGCCCTCTCCGGCGGCATGAAGCGCCGGGTGATGATCGCCAAGGCGCTGTCCCACGAGCCGCGCGTCCTGTTCCTGGACGAGCCGACCGCCGGGGTCGACGTCGAGCTGCGCCAGGACATGTGGGAGGTGGTCCGGGGCCTGCGCGATGCGGGAGTCACGATCATCCTGACCACCCACTACATCGAAGAGGCCGAGGAGATGGCCGACCGGGTCGGCGTCATCTCGAAGGGCGAACTCATCCTGGTCGAGGAGAAGGCCGCCCTGATCAAGAAGTTGGGCCAGAAGCAGCTGATTCTCGACCTGGCCGACCCGCTCGCCGCGGTTCCGGACGCGCTGTCGAAGCACAGGCTGGAGCTCGCCGACGGCGGGCGGCGGCTCGTCTACACCTACGACACCGAAGGCGAGCGCACCGGCATCACCGGCCTGCTCAACGAACTCGGCGACGCCGGCATCCGCTTCCGCGACCTCGACACCCGCCAGAGCTCGCTCGAGGACATTTTCGTCAGCCTGGTGAGGTCGCGCCGATGAGCCTGAACGTGCACGCCATCCGCTCGATCTACGGCTTCGAGATGAGCCGGACCTGGCGGACCCTGATGCAGTCGATCATCGCGCCGGTGATCTCGACCTCGCTCTACTTCATCGTCTTCGGCGCGGCGATCGGGGCCGGCATGCGCTCCATCGACGGGGTCAGTTACGGCGCCTTCATCGTGCCGGGCCTGATCATGCTGAGCGTGCTCACCCAGTCGATCTCCAACGCCAGCTTCGGCATCTACTTTCCGAAATTCGTCGGCACGATCTACGAACTGCTGTCCGCGCCGGTCTCCGCCGCCGAGATCGTCATCGGCTACGTCGGGGCGGCGGCGACCAAGTCGATCATCCTGGCGCTGATCACGCTGGCGACCGCCTACCTGTTCGTCCCGGTCGAGATCCAGCACCCGCTGTGGATGGCGGGGTTCCTCTTCCTGACCGCCTTCACTTTCAGCCTCTTCGGCTTCGTGATCGGCATCTGGGCCGACAGCTTCGAGAAGCTGCAGTTCATCCCGATGCTGGTCGTCACGCCCCTGACCTTCCTCGGAGGGTCGTTCTACTCGATCGATATGCTCCCGCCGTTCTGGCAGAAGGTCACGCTGTTCAATCCGGTGGTCTATCTGATCTCGGGTTTCCGCTGGTCGTTCTACGGCGCCGCGGACGTCCCGGTCGGCGTCAGCCTGGGCATGACCTTCGTCTTCCTGCTGATCTGCCTGACCGCGGTGTGGTGGATCTTCCGCACCGGATGGAAGCTGAAACAGTAGCCGCCGGCCCGTTCCGGCGTACGCGCGCGCCTACGGCCAAGCCAGATGTCCTGCCTTCGCCATAAATGCATCGGGGCCATGCGCGCGTCGTCGCGAGGCCTGCCGCCGTAGCGGCGCAATATCGTTTCAGAATTGTTCTGGCGCAAAGCGCGCGTACGGCCCGTACGACTGTCGCCTTATTGTCGGCTAGGTATCGAACTACACAGTTCCGCGTCGGTTCTTCGGGCGCGCGTCACATTCCGGTCTCGCAAGTGCGACAACGGCCCACATCGCAAAGCGCTGTGGATATCTCCATTTAACAAGCTCACCGAACGGGGGTCGTCATCGGGGCGGCCAGTGAAAACGGCGGGCAGGCTGAATGCAGCCGCTCGCGCAGGGAGCCGCACGCATGATTCATTCGACCACTCGGGCGCAGGCGCGCCTTGGCCCGCTCGTCGCCGCCGCCCTGGCGCTGTCGACGCTCGGCATGAGCAGCGCCAGCATCGCAGCGGTCGAATCGTCGGCGCCCTCGCCGCATGTGTCTGCTGAGGGCAAAACGGCCCAGACCCCGAACCTGTTCCAACGCTTCGTCCGCCTGTTCTTCCCGGCGTCGCAGCCGAAGACGGTCGTCGTGCCGGTGCTGCAGTCCGCTTCGGTCAGCTTCGACGAACTGGATCCGCACGATATCGAGGCGGCCATCGAAACCGCGGCCAAGATCAACGGCGTGCCGGAGAGCTACCTGATCAAGACGGCGTGGAAGGAGAGCTCCTTCAACCCCCGCGCGGAGGCCAGGACCTCCAGCGCCACCGGCCTCTACCAGATGATCGACGGCACCTGGCTCGAGCTGATGAAGCGCTACGGCCACAAGTACGGGCTCGAGGCCGAGGCCGCGAAGATCATCCGCACCGGCGACGGCGAGCTGTGGGTGGCGGGCACGGCCGAGCGCAAGCGCATCATGGACATGCGTTTCGACGCGCGCATCTCCGCGCTGCTGGCCGGTGAACTGGCCGCCGAGAACCAGCGCATCCTGACCGCCGGCCTCGGCCGCCGGGTCGGCGACACCGATCTCTACATCGCCCATTTCATCGGTCCGGCCAACGCCGTGCGCCTGATCGCGGCGTCCGAGCGGGCGCCCGCCAGCACCGCCGCCAACCTGTTTCCCAAGGCCGCCCGCGCCAACGAGGCGATCTTCTACACCCCCGGCGGTTCGCCCCGTTCGGCCGCGGCTGTGGTGCAGCGTCTGGCGCTGAAGTAGGCTGCGATTCCTTTTCTTGTCCTGTCGCCCCCGGGGTCCGCTCCGGGGGCTTCTTTTTGCGCGGCGTTCAGGCCAGCAGATCGCGAGTCGCGGCCTCGACGTCCGCTTGCCGCATCAGGCTTTCGCCCACCAGCATGGCCCGGGCTCCGGCCGCGGCCATGCGGGCGGCGTCCCCCGCGGTGAACACGCCGCTTTCGGTGACCAGCAGGGCGTCCGACCGGGCGAGCGGCGCGAGCCGCTCGGTCACCGTCAGGCTGACCTCGAAGGTGCGCAGGTCGCGGTTGTTGATCCCCACGAGATCGGCGCCCAGGGCGCCCGCCCGCGCCATCTCGGCCTCGTCGTGGACTTCCACGAGGGCGTCCATGCCGAGACGCCGGGCCTCGGACATCAGGTCGGAGGCCAGGGCGTCGTCGACTATGGCCAGGATGACCAGGATGGCGTCGGCGCCCAGCGCCCGGCTTTCCGCCACCTGCCAGGGGTCGACCAGGAACTCCTTGCGCAGGCAGGGCAGGGCGGTCGCCTCGCGCGCGGCCGACAGATAGGCGTCGTCGCCCTGGAAGCTCGGCCCGTCGGTCAGCACCGACAGGCAGGCCGCGCCGCCCGCCTCGTAGGCGCGCGCCAGCGCCGGCGGATCGAAGTCCTCACGGATCAGGCCCTTCGACGGGCTGGCCTTCTTGATCTCGGCGATGAGGGCGAGGCGTCCGGCGGGCGCAGCCTCCAGCGCACGGCGGAAACCGCGCGGCGGCGAGGCGCGCGCAGGCTCCGGCGCCGGGC
>JAEZEZ010000119.1 GCA_023432855.1 Pseudomonadota bacterium
GGGGGGGGGCGGGGGGCCCCCCCCCGGCCGGGCGCGGCGCGCCGGGCCAGCCTACCCAACGGGTAGGGATTTGGTCGTCGCCGCCTCCATACCCTGGACGCGCCCCTACAGACTCACCGCCACCCGCTCGCCGATGGTCGGGCGCGACACCTCGACCCGGCTCAGCCCCGGATACTGCGCCTTCAGCCGCTCGGCGAACCACAGGCACAGGCGTTCGAGCGTCGGATGCTCCAGCCCCTCGATCTCGTTCAGCACCCGGTGGTCGAGCTCCGCCGCCGCGGCCTTCAGGGCTGCGTCCAGCTCGCCCAGGTCCTCGACCCAGCCGTCGTCCGCCTTCATCGGCCCGCGCACCGTCGCCTCCACCCGGAACGAGTGCCCGTGCATGCGGCGGTAGGGGCTCTCGTCCGGGCCCAGCGGCAGGTGATGGGCGGCGTCGAAGGTGGCGCCCTTGGTGATCTCGAAGGTGTGGCTCATCAGAACTGGTCTCGCGGGCCGCAGCTGGCCGCGTGGGTCAGGGGACGCCGATGTACTTGTGGGTTTGCACGCTTAAACGCCAGCGCGGGTGCTCTAGGCAATAGGCCACGGCCGCCTGGGTGTTGGCCGCCTGGGCCGGTCCGTCCATCGGCTGCAGGTAGAAGCGCTCGAATCCCAGCCCTTCGAAGCGGGCCGGATCGACGCCGGCCTGCGGAAACACCAGCTTGAGCTCCTGGCCGGACGTCTGGGCCAGCGGCGCGTCGGCCTTGGGGCTGACGCAGATCCAGTCGATCCCCGCCGGCGCCGCGATCGTGCCGTTGGTCTCCACCGCGATCTCGAAGCCGCGCCCGTGCAGGGCGGCGATCAGCGGACCGTCCAGCTGCAGCAGCGGCTCGCCGCCGGTGCAGACCACCAGCGCCGGTTCTCCCGGCGGGCCCCGCCAGGTCCGCGCCACGGCGTCGGCCAGGGCCGCGGGCGTTGTGAACTTGCCGCCCCCGGGGCCGTCGGTCCCGACGAAGTCGGTGTCGCAGAAGGTGCAGACCGCGGCGGCCCGATCCTGCTCGCGCCCGCTCCACAGGTTGCAGCCGGCAAAGCGCAGGAACACGGCGGGCCGGCCGGCCTGTCCGCCCTCCCCCTGCACCGTCAGGAAGATTTCCTTGACCGAATAGGTCATGCGCCGGCCCGCCAACGCTCGTATCCCGCCGCCCGCAGTTCGCAGGCCGGGCAGGTTCCGCAGCCATGGCCCCAGGCGTGACGCTCGCCGCGTTCGCCGCGGTAGCAGGTGTGGGTGTGTTCGAGGATCAGCTCGACCAGCTCTTCGCCCCCGATCTCCCGCGCCAGCGCCCAGGTCTGCGCCTTGGTCAGGCGCATCAGCGGCGTCTCGACGGCGATGTCGCGCGCCAGGCCCAGTCTCAGGGCCTGCTCCATGGCGTCGATGGTCTCGCGCCGGCAGTCGGGATAGCCGGAGTAGTCGGTCTCGCACATGCCGGCGACCAGCACGGTCATCCCGCGCCGCTCGGCCAGCGCCGCTGCGTAGGTGAGGAAGACCAGGTTGCGGCCCGGCACGAAGGTGGTCGGCAGGCCGCGCTCGTCCAGTTCGATCTCGCGGTCGGTGGTCATGGCCGTCTCGCCGATGGCTCCGAACCCCTTCAGGTCCAGCACGTGGTCGGGACCCAGCCGCCGGCCTTGCGGCAGCAGGGCCGCCATGCGCTCGCGCACGATCAGGCGCTGGGCCATCTCCACCCCGTGCCGCTGGCCATAGTCGAAGCCCACCGTCTCGACCCGGGAAAAGCGCTCCAGCGCCCACGCCAGGCAGGTGGCGGAATCCTGCCCGCCTGAGAACAGCACCAGCGCGGCGTCGGAACGGGTCGGGGTAGAAGTCATGGAACAGGCCTGCGAGCCCGGCATATAGGAAGCATGGCAAGGGAGACCCGCCCATGGGCGAGCCGGTGATCCTCTACACCACATGGCCCGACGCCGATACGGCCGAGGCCGCGGGCGCCGAAGCCGTGGCCGAGCGCCTGGCCGCCTGCGCCAACGTGCTGGCGCCCATGCGCTCCATCTACCGCTGGGAAGGCGCGGTGGACCGGGCGACCGAGGTTCCGATGCTGCTGAAGACCACGACGGACTCCGCTGAACGGCTGCGCGAACTGATCGTGGCGCGCCATCCCTACGATCTGCCCTGCATCGTCGCCCTGGCCGTGGCGCCGGGGTGTTCGCACGCGCCGTTCATCGACTGGATCGCGGCCGAAACAGGGGCTCCCGCGGCGGGCATCTGACGGCGGCGGATGAGCTGGGCCGGGGAGCCCATTGAAATTCATCGCCTTAACCAGTCCGAAAACCTGATCGTGTCAGATGGCTCCACAGTCCTCACCCGCGGATGCTTCATGGCGACCATCGACAGTCTCACGGAACGGATCCCCCCGGTCACGCCCGACATGTCCGTGGCGCAGGTATTCGCCCTGTTCGAGCGCGACCCTGACGTACTCGTGCTCGCGGTCGTCGAGGACGGCCGGCCGGTCGGCCTCGTGGAGCGGCCGCAGTTCCTGTTCGACTACGGGCGCAGCAACGGCTGCGAGACCCATGCGAGCACCCCCATCAGCAAACTGATGGACCCCGAGCCGGTCACCGTCGAGGCCTGCACCGGCATCAGCGTCTTCTCCGATTCCATGCTCGGCGCGCGTCCGTCCGGACTGCTGCGCGGGTTCATCGTCACCGACAACGGACGCTACCTCGGCGTCGGCACCATGCTGTCGCTGCTGCAGGCGACCAGCGCCAGCGCGCGCCGCCGCCTGGAAGCAGCCGCCGACGAGGCGCAGGTGATCGCCCAGGCAAAGGTCGCCGCCCAGGCCTCCGCCCACGCCAAGAGCCAGTTCCTCGCTGTCCTCAGCCACGAGCTCCGCACGCCGCTGAACGGCGTCCTGGCCGTCGCCGAACTGCTGCAGCGCCAGCCCCTGCGCGAGGACGCGCGGGCCTATGTCCAGACCATCGTCGATTCCAGCGAGGCCCTGCTCAGCACCCTGGCCGACGCCGTCGATCTGGCCCGCGCCGAGGCCGGCGAACTGACCCTCGCGCCCGAGCCCGTCCACGTGCGCGAGATCATGGACATGGTGCAGACGACCTGGGCGCCGCGTGCGGCCCAGGACGGCGTCACCCTGCTGACCAGCTTCGACGGCGACCCCGACCTTGCCGCCGAACTCGACGCCTCGCGCATCGGCCAGGTGTTCAACAACCTCGTCGGCAACGCGCTCAAGTTCGCCCGCGAAGGCGTCGTCGAGGCCAGCCTGAAGGCCACCCTCGAAGGCGACCGCGTCCGCATCGAGGGCGCCGTGCGCGACAAGGGCCCCGGCATCCCGGCGGACCGCCTGGAGCAGCTGTTCGAGCTGCAGGGCTCGTCGACCAACCACCACGCCGGCGGATCCGGCCTGGGCCTGGCCATGTGCCGCCAGGTGGTCGAGATGATGGGCGGCTCCATCCGCGCCGAGAGCAACGTCGGCCACGGCGCCACCTTCACCTTCCAGGTCACCGCGCCGCGCACCTTCATCGAGGAAGAGGACGCCGCCAACGTCACCGAGATCTCCGAACTGGCCCTGCAGAGCCAGCCGCACGTGCTGATCGTCGACGACAACGCCACCAACCGCGTCGTCGCCCAGGCCCTGTGCGAGATGTTCGGCTGCACCTCCGAATGCGCCGAGGACGGCATGGAGGCCCTGGAGGCCGTCCAGAACCGCCGCTTCGACCTCATCCTGATGGACATCAAGATGCCGCGCATGGACGGCGTCCAGGCCACCCAGGCCATCCGCGCCCTGCCCGGCGTCGAGGGCGAGACTCCGATCGTGGCGCTCACCGCCAACGCCGACCCGGCCGACGCCAAGCACTACCTCGAGATCGGCATGGCCGCCGTGGTCGAAAAGCCCATCAAGCCCGAACGCCTCCGCGCCGCCATGAACGCGGCCCTGAGCGCGGAGCCGGCCGCCGCCGCCGAGCCCGCCCCGGCGAAGAAGCGCAAGGCGGGGTAGGCGGAGCGGGCTAACTCCTGCCGCCCTCCCCCGGACGGCGAGCCGGTTAACGCGCTCGGCCCGAGAGCTTCCCTTTCCGGGCAGCGATGGTGCAGGGAAGGCTTGCGCCACCCCCCGGATCAGTGTGCGATTCCGCCTCGCGGCCGCGGGTTTCGCCGCCGCGATGGCGGTCTTTGACAACTGAACTTCAGCGATGGCGCGGATCACTGTTTCCGAGGGGGCAATTCCCTGTTCAGGGACGATGAATTCCCTGTTCCGAATTCCCTGTTTCCGGCTGGAAAGCCCAGAGATTTCAATATTGAGGTCGGCGGAATTTTTTTCGCCGCCAAGAAACAGGGACCGGGGGGCGCAAGGACAGCTATCACCGGAGAGGCGCCGCCCGCTGTTCTGCAAAACAGCGGATTAACAGCGTGGAACAGCGAAATAACAGCGGGCGGACGCTGCGAATGCGGTGGGCGCGCCCTCGTCCTTCGACAGGCTCAGGATGAGGGCGACTGAGGCGACCGCGCCCCGAAATCCTCATCCTGAGCCTGTCGAAGGACGAGGATTTCGCCCGGCCTCGCTGTTTACCGGAACAGCGAAATAACAGCGGGGAACAGCGGAATAACAGCGGGAAACAGCGAAACCACCGCCCCTCAGTCCGCTTCGTCGTCCTCTTCCTCGTAGCCGACCAGGGCCAGGGCGCGGGCGGGGACGCCTTCGAGTTCGGCCCAGCGCAGCAGGCCCTCCTCGCGGCCGTGGGTGATCCACAGTTCGCCTGGCTGCAGCTCCTTCACCGTGGCGGTCAGCTCGTCCCAGTCGGCGTGGTCGGAGATGACCAGGGGCAGCTCCACGCCCCGCTGGCGGGCGCGGGCCCTGACCATCATCCAGCCGGAGGCGAAGGCGGCGACCGGGTCGGCGAAACGGCGGGCCCAGCGGTCGGCCATGGCCGAGGGCGGGGCGACCACGATCTCGCCGGCGAACCTGTCGGGCCGGGTGGCGGTCGCCGGCGCGAGCTCGCCCAGGTCCACGCCGTGGGCCTGATACAGACGGTTGAGCCGCTCCATGGCGCCGTGGACGTGGATCGGCCTCTCCCAGCCCGCCTCGCGCAGCAGCCGGATGATCCGCTGCGCCTTGCCGAGCGCATAGGCGCCGACGATGTGGGTACGTTCCGGGAACTGGGCCACCGAGCGCAGCAGGCGGGCGACCTCCTCGTGATCCGGCGGGTGGCGGAAGACCGGCAGGCCGAAGGTCGCCTCGCTGATGAAGACGTCGCAGGCGACCGGCTCGAAGGGCGGACAGGTCGGATCGCGGCGGCGCTTGTAGTCGCCCGAGACCACCATGCGCAGCGGGCCGCAGGTGACCACCGCCTGGGCCGAGCCCAGGACGTGGCCGGCGGGGACGAGCTTCAGGTCGACCTGGCCGATGCGCACCGTCTCGCCGTAGGCCACGGCCTGGGTCGAGCCGGCGAAGTCGGCGCCGTAGCGCTCGCGCATGATGGCCAGGGTCTCGGCCGTGGCCAGGACGCGGCCGTGGCCGGCGCGGGCGTGGTCGGAGTGGCCGTGGGTGATGACCGCCCGGTCCACCGGCCGCACGGGGTCGACGTAGAAGCCGCCGGGCTCGCACCACAGACCCTCGGGCTTCGGACAGAGCAGCTTTTCGGGGCGGGAGGGAGCGGCCATGGAAGACGGAACGTCCAACGGCCAAGGCGTATCCGCAAGCGGCGGCCTGTGCGCGGCGGCCGGGCGGCGGCTATAAGCGGCCATGGATTCGCCCTCGGTCCTCGACCTGCTGCCCCAGCTGGCCTCCGGCGCGCCGCACACCCACGCCCTGGCGCTGGAGTTCGTGGGCGTGGAAGCGGACGTGGTGACCCTGAAGGCGCCGTTCCGCGAGGACCTGGTCGGCGACCCGGAGCTGAACGTACTGGCCGGCGGGGTGGTCACCACCCTGCTGGACCACGTCGGCGGTCTGGCGGTGTGGACCGCGCTCGGCCGCTATGCGCCCATCGCCACGCTGGACATGCGCATCGACTACATGCGGCCGGCCGAGCCGGGGATGGACGTGCTGGCGCGGGCGCGTTGCTACAAGCTGACCCGCTCGGTCGGGTTCGTGCGCGCCTGGGCTTACGACCGCGACCCGGACGACCCGGTGGCCGCCGCCCAGGCCGCCTACATGCTCAACGAGAACGCGGCCCGGCGGGCGAAGGGTGGGGCGGCGTGAGCGGGGACGTCGAGCGGCTGCAGGCGATCCTGGACGGAATCCCGTACGCCGGATTCCTCGGCGCAAGGGCGGAGCTGCGCGACGGGGAAGCGCTTTCGGTCATGCCGTTCGCCCCGCACCTCATCGGCAATCCGATGCTGCCGGCCCTTCACGGCGGCGCGACCGCGGCCTTCCTCGAGATGGCGGCCATGGCCCACCTGGCGACCCTGAACGGCGAGGCGACCCACCTCCCCCGCCCGATCAGCGTGTCGATCGACTACCTGCGGTCGGGACGACCCCTGGCCACAGTGGCGCGGCCGGTGGTCAAGCGCATCGGCCGGCGCATCGCCAACGTCCAGGTCGAGGCCTGGCAGGACGGCCAGGGCGCCCCCATCGCCGCCCTGCACGCCAACTTCCTCCTGTCCGCAGGCCCCGCCATGCCCGACCAGGGCAAGTAAAACCGGCGTTTCTACCGGCTGCGGCCAGTCGTCGCATTTGCACGCTGGCGAACACTGCCAAGGTGTGTTAATCGATCATTCACCATATCGAATGGGATTGGGGCTGCAGTTATGAACAAGGTTGAAGTCGTTAAGTCGGTCGCCGAGAAGCTGTTCGCGGCCGAAGAAGCTGTCGATGCGGCGATGGTGCGTAACACCCAGCTGCTGGAAGGCATCATCACCGGCCGCCGCGAACTGAACGTCGCCGCGACCACCGCCGAACTGGCGCAGACCCGCGTGGCCGAAGCCATCGCGGCCCTGTCCGAAGCCCGCCGCGCGGTGATGGCCGCCCACGCCGGCCTCAAGAACGTGCAGACCCGCCTCGGCGTCGACGACAACGAGTTCGGTCCGAAGGACAAGCCGGAAGAAGATCGTCCGCGCGAGCCCGGCGTCGCCGCCACCCTGCGCGTCGCCTGACGAAATCGTAATTTTCGGGCGGCTTGCGCCGCCTGACGAACATGGTCAATTTCGCCCTCGGACCTTCCGGTCCGGGGGCGATTTGCTGTGCTCGACACCATCTATTCTCAGATCGGCGCGGCGGTCATCGTGCTGGTCTGCGGCTTCGCCCTGTGGAAGGGCGGCCGCGCCGAGCAGTGGGCCGGCGGCATCCTCATCGTCGCCTGGCTCGGCACCATCCTCATCCAGGACCAGACGGACTCTGTGGGCTTCCACCCCCTCGACCTTGTGGTCGACGCTTCCGTCCTGGCGGCGCTGGGGACCATCGCCTGGCGCAGCGACCGCAACTGGCCCATCTGGGCCAGCGCCTGCCAGGCGATCAACCTCGCCACCCACCTCGCCTTCGCGCTGGACCTGAGGATACCCGAGACCGCGTACTACAGCGCGCTGGCGCTCGCGAGCTACGGCGTCCTCGTGGCCCTGGCCGTCGGGACGTTCCTGGCGTGGCGGGAGAGCGAGGCGCTCAAGCCCCCCGCCGCCCGGCTCTAGGCCGCCTCGGTCCCGGCCAGTTCGCCGCGGGCGCCCTGCTCGATCAGAGCGATGGTGCGCCCGAGGCCGAAGATGGCCGCGAACGATCCGAAGCGCGGACCCTGCACCTGGCCCAAGAGCACCTCGTAGAGGGCCCCGAACCACGCCCGCAGCGGCTCGAAGCCGTGGTCCTTGCCCACCGCATAGACCTCGTTCTGGATAGTCTCGCCGTCGCGGCAGTCGGCCGGCAGGGCGCGCAGGCGCGCCGCGAGATCCTCCAGCGCCGCCTTCTCCTTCGCGTCGGGCAGGCGGAACTTCTTCGTCGGGCGAACGAAGTCCTCGTAGTAGCGGATGGCGTTGTCGACCAGGCGGTCGAGCAGCGGCTCCGTCTCCGGGCTGGCGCCCGGCGAGTAGCGGCTGAGGAAACCCCACAGCACGTCCTTGGACGAGGCGTTGCCCGCCGAGACGATGTTCAGCAGCAGGCCGAAACTGACCGGGCTGCCCTTGGCCGGCGGCTCGGCGCGGTGCGCGTGCCAGACCGGGTTCTCGATGCGCTTGGCCGTATCCGTCTCGCGGTTGTAGGCGTCGAGCTGCTGCAGGTACTCGTCGACAGCCCGCGGGATGACGTCGAAGTGCAGCTTCTTGGCCGACTTCGGCGAACCATAGATGTAGTAGGCCAGGCTCTCCGGCGCGCCGTAACGCAGCCACTCCTCCATGGAGAGGCCGTTGCCCTTGGTCTTTGAGATCTTCTGGCCCTGCTCGTCCAGGAAGAGCTCGAAGTTGAAGCCCTCAGGCGGCTCGCCGCCGAGGATGCGGCAAATCCGCGAAGAGACCTTCACGCTGTCGATCAGGTCCTTGCCGGCCATCTCGTAGTCGACGCCGAGCGCGGCCCATCGCATGGCCCAGTCGGGCTTCCACTGCATCTTCACGTGGCCGCCGGTCACCGGAACCTCGACCAGCGAACCGTCCTCGTCGCGGAAGACGATCGTGCCCCGGTCCACGTGGCGCTCGAGGGTCGGGACCTGAAGCACCCGGCCCGAGGTCGGGCTGACCGGCAGGAATGGCGAATAGGTTTCGCGCCGCTCCGGCCCGAGCGTCGGCAGCATCACCGCCTGGATGTCGTCGAAGCGGGCGAGCGCGGTCAGCAGGGTCCTGTCGAAGGCGCCGCCCTTGTACTGGGCCGTCGCCGACATGAACTCGTATTCGAAGCCATAGCTGTCGAGGAAAGCGCACAGGCGGGCGTTGTTGTGGGCCCCGAAGCTGTCGTGCTCGCCGAACGGGTCACGCACCACGGTCAGCGGCTTGCCCAGGTCGGCCGTCAGGATCTCGGGGTTCGGGATGTTGTCCGGGACCTTGCGCAGCCCGTCCATGTCGTCGCTGAAGCAGATCAGCCGCGTGGGGATCGCATCGTCGGTCAGCGCCCGGAAAGCCGTACGCACCATGGTCGTGCGCACCACCTCGTTGAACGTGCCGATATGCGGCAGGCCCGACGGACCATAGCCCGTCTCGAAAATGACCGGCTTCGCCGCGAGCGCCGGGAACTGCTCGGCGAGGCTCGCGGCCTTGCCGTCGTTGATCAGCCCCTGCGCTTCCTCCCGCTCCTGGTTGTCGGCGAGGCGCACCTTGAGCAGGCGCGTCATGAGGTTACGCGCCTGTTCGAACGGCCAGGCCCGGGCGTCCCGGGCGAGCGGAGAGAGACCTTGCAGCATGAGGCGCGGCTTAGGGTGCGCAGGCGCGGCGGTCAATTGCGGCGGCGCATCCGCCCGTCCGAGAGCAGCGCTAGGCCTCAGCCGTCTCACGCGGCGCCAGCAGCTTGCTGAAGAAGCGCCATACCGAGATGGCCGAGGCGATCGTGCCGACGATGGTCCCGAACACCTGGAAAACCTCCCAGACGAAACGGAGCGCCGCGCCCGAAAAGATGGCGCTGACCAGTGGGTAGAGCAGCTGGCTCACGGTGATGCGAAAGGCGGCGTAGACGCTGGAGTACTCGATGACCGACCCGGTGAACCAGGCGGTCAGCACCACCGCCAGCACCGGCGCCCACAGCAGCGGCAGGACAAGGACGACCGCCAGGACCAGCACCAGCAGCTTGGCGCCCACCGACGCGCGCGAGGCGAAGGTCAGACCCACGGCGGCAATCGTGCCGACGGCCAGCCCGGCGAAGACTGCCGGCAGCAGCATATCGGCCACGCCTGGCAGATCCATCCCGGCGAGCGACACTGCAACGAAGCTGACCACGAGCGTTGCGAGGAAGCTGCCGAACCATGCGGCGGCGAACTGGCTGAGGCGATGCAGGACGGGATTACGAGCCATGGAGGACCCTCCGTGGAGAAGTAACCATGCGACGCTGAGGCCGCGTCGTCGAGACTCAAGTCAAACCGCGGGGACGTCTTGAGCGAGCCGATTTTCTGCAAGTGTGATCGCGGCGCCAAAAATCCTTCCCCTTACGCTCACGTCAAGTTATGACGCAGCTCATGTCTCCTGCAGACGATCGCCGCACCTATTCGATCCGCCAGCTCTGCCGCGAGTTCGGGGTCACCGCACGCGCCCTGCGCTTCTACGAGGACAAGGGCCTGCTGCACCCCTCGCGGCGCGGCCAGACCCGGGTCTATTCGGCCCGGGATCGCGCGCGATTGAACCTGATCGTGCGCGGCAAGCACACGGGGTTCAGCCTGGTCGAGATCCGCGAGATGCTGGATCTTTACGACCGCAAGGATGGCAACGCGGTCCAGATGGCCGTGTCCCTGGCCAAGTTCCGCGCGCAACTGGAGACGCTGAAGCGCAAGCGCGAGGATATCGAGCACGCCATCGAAACCCTGACGACAGGGTGTGAATGGCTTGAGAAGCGCCTGTCCGAATTTCGCCCCGACCTCCTGCCCCAGGCAGACGACTACGCAGCCGCGCTCCGCGCCCATCTGGGCGAGGACGACGAGGATGACGATTTCGCTCCCCCCAGGAACGCCCGTTCGAGGACCTGACCGATGACCTACAAGGCCCCTGTCCGTGACTTCAGCTTCATTCTGAAGGACGTCCTGGATATCGACCGCTACGCCAACACGCCCGGCTTCACGGACGTCTCCTTCGATCTCGTGCAGCAGATCCTGGAAGAAGGCGCCAGGTTCGCCGAAGAGGTCATCGCGCCGCTCAACCGCGCTGGCGACCAGGAAGGCTGCAAGTGGTCGAACGGTGAAGTCACCGGCCCCACCGGCTGGAAGGAGGCCTACAAGGCCATGGTCGAGGCCGGCTGGCCCTCCCTGGCGACGGATCCCGAGTATGGCGGCCAGGGCATGCCGGCCGTCGTCGCCATGTCCGTCGGCCAGATGACCGCAGCCGCCAGCGCGGCGTTCTCGATGTACCCCGGACTGACCCACGGCGCGTACGAGGGCCTGCACGCCAATGCCTCGCAGGAGATCAAGGACAAGTACCTGCCCAAGCTGAGCTCAGCCGAGTGGGGCGGCACCATGAACCTCACGGAGCCGCAGTGCGGCACGGACCTGGGCCTCATCCGCACCAAGGCGGTTCCGAACGCAGACGGCAGCTACGCCATCAGCGGCCAGAAGATCTGGATCAGCTCCGGCGAACACGACTTCACCGACAACATCATTCACCTGGTGCTGGCCCGCATCGAGGGCGCGCCGGCCGGAGTGAAGGGCATCAGCCTGTTCGTGGTGCCCAAGATCCTGGTCAACGACGACGGCAGCCTCGGTGCTCGAAACGGCGTTCAGTGCGCCGGGCTCGAGCACAAGATGGGCATTCACGGCAACGCCACCTGCGTGATGGTCTACGAGGACGCCAAAGGGTGGCTCGTGGGCGAGGAGAACGCGGGCCTGAAGGCCATGTTCGTGATGATGAACGAGGCCCGTCTGGGAACCGGCCTGCAGGGGCTGGCCATCGGCACGGCCGCCTACCAGCACGCCGTCGAGTTCGCCAACGATCGCCTGCAGGGCCGCTCGCTGACCGGTCCGAAGAACCCGGATGGACCAGCCGACCCGATCATCGTGCACCCCGACGTGCGGCGGATGCTGCTGGAGTCCAAGGCCTTCGTGGAAGGCGGGCAGATGTTCATCCTCTACACCGCGCTGCAGGCCGACCTGCAACGGTCCGAGGACGAGGCGCAGCGCACCAAGGCCAAGGACTACATGGGTCTGCTGACGCCGGTGGTGAAAGCCTACCTGACCGACCGCGGCTTCCACGTGGCGAGCCTCGGCATGCAGGTGCACGGCGGCTCGGGCTACACCGAACACTACGCCGCCTCGCAGTACCTGCGCGATGCCCGCATCACGATGATCTACGAAGGAACCAACGGCATCCAGGCGTTGGATCTTGTGGGCCGAAAGCTGGCCGCGAACGGCGGGCGCGGGATCATGAGCTGGTTCGCCGAGCTCGACGCCTTCGTAGGCGACAATCAGGGAACTGACGCCATCAAGCCGTTCGTGGATGCGGTGGCCTCGACCAAGGCCAAGCTGCAGGAGGCGACCATGTGGCTGATGCAGAATGGCATGCAGAACCCGGACAATGCCGGCGCCGCCTCCACCGATTACCTGCATCTCTTCGGGATCAACGCGCTGAGCTACATGTGGGCGCTCATGGCCAAGGCCGCCCAGGCCAGGATCGACGCCAGCGACAGCGATCCGTTCTACGCCAACAAGCTGGCCACGGGCCGCTACTTCGTAGAGCGGGTCGTCCCTGACGCCGACGCGCACCTTGCAAAGCTGAAGACCGGGGCGGACGTGCTGATGGCGCTGCCGGCGGAGGCGTTCTGATGAACGTCCTGAACGTCGCCGAACCAGCCTTCATGCTCGAGGAAGAGGTCACCCTCTTTTCGGACAGCGTGGGCCGCTGGCTGGACGACAACTGCCCGCCTGAGAAGGTGGCGCAGTGGAAGGAAGACGGCATCGTCCC
This sequence comes from Pseudomonadota bacterium, assembly GCA_023432855.1. Lineage (GTDB taxonomy): Bacteria > Pseudomonadota > Alphaproteobacteria > Caulobacterales > Caulobacteraceae > JAEZEZ01. Next base: position 12,494 of record JAEZEZ010000119.1, read on the forward strand.
GCGGGACCTGTGGACCCGCGCCGGGGAGGCCGGCCTGTCCTGTGTTTCGACGCCCGAAGAGTGGGGCGGGATGGGCGGCGATTACCGCCACGAAGTGGTGCTCATGCGTCAGCTGGGCTGGAAGGGCGCCGACCACTTCGGCATCAGCCTGCACAACGCGATCGTCGCTCCCTACATCTTCCACTACGGCACAGAAGAGCAGAAGCAGCGCTGGCTGCCCCGCATGGCCACGGGCGAACTGATCAGCGCCATCGCCATGACCGAGCCGGGAGCCGGTTCGGACCTGCAGGGGGTGAAAACCACCGCGCGGAGGGAAGGCAATGGCTATGTCGTGTCCGGCTCCAAGACCTTCATCACGAACGGACAGCTGGCCAACCTGATCGTGGTCGTGGCGAAGACGGACCCCGCCGCCGGCGCTAAGGGCACCAGTCTCATCGTGGTCGAAACAGATGACGCGGAGGGGTTCGAGCGTGGCCGCAACCTCGACAAGGTCGGCATGGAGGCCAACGATACCTCAGAGCTCTTCTTCAACGATGTACGGGTGCCCGCTGACAACATCATCGGAGGAGCCGAGGGACACGGTTTCGTGCAGCTGATGCAGCAGCTGCCACAGGAACGCCTCAACATCGCGGTTGGCGGCGTCGCCGCAGCGGAGCGCGGACTCGAGAGCACCCTCGCCTACGTAAAGGAGAGGAAGGCTTTTGGCAGAGCCCTCATTGAATTCCAGAACACTCAGTTCAAGCTGGCTGAGGTGAAGACCAAGCTCACCGCCGCCAAGGTTTTCGTCGACTACTGCATCGCCCAGCACCTGGAAGGCCGGCTGGACCCGGCCACGGCGTCCATGGCGAAATACTGGGTATCCGACATCCAGTGCGAAGTCATCGATGAGATGCTGCAGTTGCATGGCGGTTACGGGTACATGAACGAATACCCGATCGCCGGACTGTACCGCGACGCCCGCGTACAGCGGATCTACGGGGGCACAAACGAGATCATGAAGCTCCTGATCGCTCGCACTCTCTAGGAACGGCTCGCCACCTTCAGTTTCAGGCCTTCCTTTGCGCGAAGCGTGATGCGGTGCGTCGGCGTCGGCTCCCTCTCCGAGACCATGTCGAGGCGGGCATGCCGCGCCACGGAGGCCAGCGCGATCATCGCCTCCTGCATGGCGAAGGATGCGCCGATGCAAACTCGCGGACCTCCGCCGAACGGAATGTAGGCGAACCGGTCGATGGCTTCCCTGGCCCCCGGCAGGAACCGCTCGGGTCGGAAGGCCCACGGGTCGTCCCATAACTTGTCATGGTGATGCAGCACCCACGGGGAGATCAGGATCTGCGTGCCCGGCCAAACCTCGACGCCTGAAACCTCGTCCCGCCCGGTGGCTTCGCGGGTGATGAGGGGGGCCGGTGGAAACAGCCGCATCGTTTCTTCGAGCACTGCGCGGATCCATGGGTACTGGTCGTCCCAACCTTCGTCCTGGCAGGTGAAATCGTCCGCTTCGCGCTCCACCTCCGCCCTGACGGCTGGAGCGCGAGAAAGAAGGTGCAAAGCCCATCCAAGCGTCCGCGCCGTCGTCTCGTGCCCTGCGAGTATGAAAGTAAGGATGTTGGCGGACACCTGGGTGTCTGTGAGTCCCGTCCCGGTCTCGGGATCCTGGGCCCTCAACAAGGCGGTCATCAGGTCATCGGGCGCGTCACCCATCGCCAACCTGCATCGCCTTTCCGCCACCAATTCTTCGATCGTGCGCTCAAACCATCTGACAGCGCCCCCCGCCATCACCCGGCCCATTCGAGGAATCCAGCCGGGCGCCCCCATCACATCCAGCGGGTCCACCCGCGCCGCCGTCTCCGCGTATCTCGTCACCGCGCTTTCGAAACCCGAGGCGCGGCCGCCAAGGTCGCCTGAGAACAAGGTCGCCGACAGAATCTCGAACGTCAGCTGGGTCATCTCGCGGTCCACATCCACGAGCGTTCCCCAAGCCATCGAAGCCAACCGCCTGCCGCGCGCCTCTCCAATCTCCTGCATGCCTCGCGTCATGGTCGCGAGGCGGCGGGGAGCGAACAGCGGCGCCACGGTCCGCCGGGCCCGACGCCAGTCATCGTCCTCCATCAGCAGGAGCCCCTCGCCGATGAGTGGCCCAAGGACCCGGCGTTGGACCCTGCCCTTTACGTAGAGATGAGCGCTGTCGAGCAGCACCCTTCGCACGCCGGCAGGCTCAAGCACCGTGATGGCGCGCCCGAACCTGCCCTCACCCCACACCACCGCCTCGGTGAAGTGACGCTTGGACCAGATACGGAGCGGGTCTCGCCAGCCCAGCCATAGCAGCTCTGCAAGATTGGCCGGTCGATCCCGGGGTTCCGGCGCAAAGGGACGGAATACCCCTTCATCCGTCATCGCTTCTGCCATGAGGTTCTCAGCCTTCACCTCACGTTAGGCCCGGGCCGCTAACGTGGAAAGGAAGGACGGGGACCGCGCGCACGGGCCCTGCGCGTGGGAAGGGTTTCCGGGATGGCGAAAGCCCTCGAGCGGAGCGACGATCTGACGAGCGCCATTCGAGCGCGGCGGGCGCAGCTGCCCCAGCGCCTGATGGTGGCCGCCGTGGTCGCCATGGTGAACAGCTACCTGATCGGGTGGCAATTTCCCCTCGCGTGGGTCTGCATCTATGCCTTGGTGCAGGCCGTCGAATTGCAGGCATTCGCGCCCATAAACGGTGGGCGCTCCGAGACGATCCCCTGGTGGCGCGCAGCCATTGGGTATGTGTCGTTCGCGACCAGCGGGATGGTGTTCGGATCGATTACCGTTCCCCTGTGGTTGCTCGGCGGAGCCTTTGGAGGGGTGACGGCCGTACTCATCCTGTCGGCGGCCGTGGTCAACGTGGTCGTGACGTCGGGCGGATCGCGCGCAGCTCTCGCCTGCGCCGTGGGTCCGCACTTCATCTATCTGGCTTCCGTGCCCCTGTTCATGCGGGAACTCGGTGCAGGCCATGCGCTGCAGAGCGCCGTTGCGTTGGGAAGCCTGGTGTTCTGTGGCTACGCGCTCGTTCTCTGGCGATCAATCGACCAGACACGTGGCGCAGAAGCAGCAGCCCGCCGAGAGAGCGAACGCAAGCGCGCCGAAGCCGAGGCGGCGGTGGCGGCCCAAAATGCGTTCGTGGCGACGGTGAGCCATGAGCTGCGAACTCCGATCAGCGCGATGCTGGCGGGCGCTGCAGAACTCGGACGGTCGGCGCAGGACAACGCCGCGCGTGGTCAGGCCGCGCTCATCGCTGACGCAGGGGCGATGATGAAGACCCTTCTCGACGATCTGCTCGACCACGCCAAACTCGAGGCCGGGCGAATGAGTGTCGAGATCGTACCTTTCGACATACGAACGCTGACGGCTCAGGCAGCCCGCTTCTGGAGCGCCGAAGCGCGTAAGAAGGGGTTGCGCCTCAGAGTCGAAGGGGCCGCGACCCTGCCGACCTGGGTGGAAGGCGACCCGACGCGCCTGCGTCAGATCCTCAACAATCTGATTTCGAACGCGGTCAAGTTCACCAGCGCGGGCTCTGTCACCCTGCGCCTTTCCGCCTGGCCTTCGGGGGATGACGACGTGGCGCTTCGGTTCCAGGTCGTCGACACGGGCTCAGGCATGGAGCCGGAGCAGATCTCGCGGCTCTTCACACCGTTCGAGCAGGGCGGCGCCGACGTCGCCGCCCGGCACGGGGGAACAGGCCTGGGCCTCGCCATCAGCAGGCAGCTTGCCCGACTGATGGGGGGGCAGTTGACCGCCTTTTCGGTGAAGGGGTCCGGTTCGGTCTTCACGCTCGCGCTGACCTTCAAGGCTGCCCACGCCCCCGCCATGGCCGAGCACCGCCTCGAAGATTCCGCGCCTCGGGCGCCGAGCCTGGCCGAGCCCCCGCCCTCCGCCGAAGCGGCGATCGACCCCGACGAATACGACGAGGACGAACGGCCGGTGCGCATCCTCGTGGCGGACGATCACGAGATCAATCGTCGCGCCGTCCAGTTGGTGCTTGAGCCTACCGGAGCGCATATCACCGCCGTGGTGAACGGCCAGCAGGCGGTGGAAGCCGCCCAGGCCGAGGCGTTTGACGTCATCATCATGGACGTCCGCATGCCCGAACTCGACGGCCGCGAGGCGACACGGCGGATTCGCGCGACCTCGGGACCCAATCAGTACGTGCCTATCATCGCCGTGACGGCAGATACTGAAGACGATGACAAGGCTGCCTGCAGGGCCGCCGGCATGACAGCCTTTGTCGGCAAGCCCATCGATCCCATGAAGCTGATCAATGCGGTCGTGGACGCCCTGAACTCGACGGCCAACGAAGCGAGCGAGGGACGGCACGTCGCCTGACGCGCTGGTTTCTCAGGAGGAACTGGCGGGGTCCTGCTCGAGCAGGGATCGCAGACGTCGATTGAGGGCGTCATCATCCTTGAGCTCGCATTCCCAGATGATCTCACTCCGCCAGCCCAGGAGACGCAGTCTGAGCTGGTTGTCAGCGTCACGGCTGCGATTGCGGCCGATCTTTCCTCTCCAATAGTCAGCGTTGGATTTCGGCTCGCGAGCGCCCCGCGCACAGGCGTGGCCGTGCCAGAAGCAGCCATGGACGAATATGGCCAGCCGGCGTCCGGGCATCACGATATCGGGCGCGCCCGGCAGGTCCTTGCGGTGGAGGCGGTACCGCGCGCCCAGTTGCGTGAGCGCGCGCCGCACCTTTAGTTCGGGGCCGGTGTTGCGGCCCTTGACCTGACGCATGACCGACGACCGCTTCTCGGGCGGGAAAACGTCGGTCACGGCCTTCATTCCCTCAGAGCTGCGTCAGCAGATGTTCGGCTGAGGAGACGCGGAATTCTCCCCCCTGTTCGACATTGAGCTGCTTCACGACCCCATCGTCCACGAGCATGGAATACCGCTGCGAGCGCGTCCCCATGCCGAAGCGCGATCCGTCCATCTCGAGACCGACCTTGGTCGTGAAGTCTGCATTTCCGTCCGCCAGCATGACGATGTCGTCGCCAACCTGCTGATCCTTGCCCCACGCGCCCATGACGAAGGCGTCGTTCACCGAGAGGCAGGCGATCGAGTCCACGCCCTTGGCCCTGAAGTCGTCCGCGTGCTCCTTGAACCCCGGCACATGCTTGGCCGAACAAGTGGGCGTATAGGCGCCAGGAAGCGCGAACAGGGCCACTTTCTTGCCCTTGAAGATGTCGTCGGTGGTTCGCTGCTGCGGACCATCTTCAGTCATCACCATGAGGGTAGCCTCGGGCAGGCGGTCGCCGACTTGGATGGTCATGAATGCTCCTTCGCTGGGCCAATGATCCCCGTGTGCACGAGATAGTCCCCGTGAGGCTTTCCGCCAAGCGACCTTGAATCAGGAACGTCTACGGCCGATACATCCGACATGACCGTCGATCCGGAAGTCCCTACCGACGCCGAGTTCCTGAACGGGCGGCTTCTGATCGCCATGCCCGGCATCTCGGACCCCCGTTTCGAACGCGCCGTGATCCTGGTGTGCATGCACGCGCCCGAACAGGCCATGGGCATCCGGGTAAACCTGCCGCACGACGACATGGCGCTCGACGACATTCTGGACAAGCTGGGGGTCGAGGGCCGCGCTCGCGACAGTCGCCAGCAGGTGCTGAAAGGCGGGCCGGTGGAACGGGACCGGGGGTATGTCCTTCACTCGGACGATTATGAGGTCCCCGGCTCCACACTGACCGTGGCTGACGGTCTCTGTCTGACGGCCACGCGGGAGATACTGCAGACCTTGACCGTGGGTCATGAGACACCGAGTCGCGCAGTGCTGGCCCTTGGTTACGCCGGCTGGGGTCCGGGTCAGTTGGAGATCGAACTCCGGGAGAACGTCTGGCTGACCGGCCCTGCGGACCCTGACCTAGTCTTCGACACAGACCATTCCACGAAATGGGATCGCGCCCTGGCCAGGATGGGCGTGAGCCCGGCCATGCTCTCAGGCCAGGCCGGGCGGGCCTGAGCGGCTGTCCATGGCGGCAAACAAGGTAGAGGCCGCTGCCTAGCTGGCGACCGTCTTGATCGGCGCCACGCCATCCGAGAGGGACTCGTTGAGATAGACCTCGGCCTCCTGGGCAGGCAGCGCGGGCGCATAGCCAAAGCCCTGACCGTAGTGGCACCCCACCGAGAGCAGTTGACGCGCCAAGGACGCCGTTTCCACGCCTTCCGCCACGACTTCGAGCGACAGATCGCGCCCCAGCGCCACCACCGAGCGCACAATCTTGGACGATCCTTCTTCGGCCCCCATCGTGCGCACGAAGTAGCGATCGATCTTGAGCGTATCGAAGGGCAGCCGCGCGAGATAGGACAACGAGGAGAAGCCCGTTCCGAAGTCATCCAGGGCCAAGCTGGCCCCAGCCTCTTTCAACGCCTGCAGGATCAGAACCGCGCGGTCCGGATCGCGCATGATGTCGCTTTCCGTCACCTCGAGTTTGAGCGCCCCACGGGGCAGGCCGCTTTCTGCGAAGACACGCGCCACATCCCGGGTCAGGCCCTCCCTCTCGATCTCGATGGTCGAGAGGTTCACGCTGACGAACAGGTGACCGGCCCTGGGGTGCCGGCGAAGCCACTCGGCGAGTTGTCGGGCGGACGTCTCCATCATGTGGAGGCCCAACTCGTTCATCAGACCCATTTCGGCCGCCAGGGTCAGGAAATCGTCGGGCGGCACGAGCCCGCGGCGTGGGTGCCGCCAGCGGCACAGCGCCTCGAACCCGGCGACCGCCCCGGTCTCCAGATTCACGATCGGCTGATAGAAGGGTTCGATCTCGCCGCGCAGGAAGGCGTTCCTGAGGTCGGCTTCAAGCGCGAGCTTGCTCAGCCCGTCCGTCTCGAGCGCCCGCCCGTAAGCGGCGGCGCCACCGCGCCCCCCGGTCTTGGCGGCCTCCACGGCCAATTCGGCGCGACGCAGCAACTCGGTCACTTCCGGCGCGTCGGCGCCACCGTCAACGCGCGCCGCCCCGATGGACACGGTCGGATAGATATCGAAGCCGGCCACTCTGAGCGGTTGCTCGAGCGCCGCCTTCAGCCGCTCCTGGGGCTTGGCCATGCCTTCAGGAGCGAGGATGGCGAACTCGTCCTCGCCGACCCGGGCGGGGATCGCCACCGCCGGGAAGGTGGCGGCCAGGCGGGAGCCCAGCGCCGCCAGCACAAGGTCCGCGCGTTCGTGCCCCAACGCTTCATTCAGTCGGCGAAGACGATCCAGGTCGGCGACAACCAGCTCGAACTCGCCCTCGCCCGTCAGCGTCTCGCGTGCACGAGCAAGGAAGCTCTTGCGATCGAGCAAGCCGGTCAGCGGATCGGTGTCCGAACTGGAGAATTTCGTCTCCAGGGCTGCGACACCGGCGGCCCGCAGCCCCTCTTCCAGCCATACACCACGCCAGAGGCAAGTTTCGGATCCGCGCATACGGAGGCGAACCGCGATCTCGGCGCCCTCCTCACGCTGCTTCAGGATCTGCTCGGCCAACCCCCGATCCTGCGGCAGAGCCAGTGCTGTGAAGGCGGCGGCGGTGCATTCCGGCGCGAGTGGGCTCAGGCCCAGTGTTCGCGTGGCGCCAGTGAACCGCATGCGGTCTTCACCGGGCGACCATATCCAAAGCGCCACATCTGCAGCGGCGAGGGCCTCCAACGCGGTGGTGGGGTCCCAGGCCAGGATTCTTGACCTGTCGTTCAACTCGGATCAGCCCCCGGACGAATACTCGTCTTCCCAAACGACCTCGTCTTCGATGAGGCCGAACAGGAGATGATCTCTCCATGCGCCGTTAATTTTCAAATAAGCGCGGGCTTTTCCTTCCAAGGAAAAGCCCGCTTTCGTGAGCAGAGCACGCGAAGCTTCGTTGGAGGGAAGACACGCCGCCTCGACGCGGTGCAGTCCCAGGCGGGTGAAACAGAACCGGCACGCTGCGCGCACTGCGGCCAAGGTGTGCCCCCGGCGGGCGTAGGGTTGGCCAACCCAGTAGCCGAGAGTGGCGCACTGGGCGATCCCTCTGCGGATGTTCGAAACGGTGATGCCGCCCACCAGCCGCTGGTCAGCCTCGCGGAAAACGAGGAAAGGAAATCCGTGTCCCAGCTCGAGATCCCGCGCGTAGACCGAGAGTCTGCGACGAAACGCGGCCCGGGTCAGATCATCCTCCGGCCAGAGGGCCTCCCAAGGCTGCAGAAATTCGCGCGACTGCGTTCGCAGGTCGGCCCAGGCTGCGAAGTCGTTCATTCGAGGCGGGCGGAGTTGCACGCCATCGCCTTCGACGATGAGCCCCTGGTCTGACGATATCCAGTCCAATAGCGCCATGGCGTGATCCTAACGCAGGAACTCACCGATCGTCCTCCCCGCACGTTGCGTGCACGCTATCGCGGCGGGTTCAGACGACCTTCGTTCAGAGCATCGCCTCACTGAAGGCTCTTGGGGCAGGCAGAGCGCTTCGCGGCCCAAGAACGGCCGCCGCGGACAGCCCGGGACCAAGCATCCGGGCTCCAACGCGTCTCAGGTCTTCCAGCGTGACCGCGTTTATGGCGGCCGCGACCTCCGAGGCCTGCAGAACACGCCCGAACAGGAAGAGCTGGTTCGCCGCGACCTCCGCGCGAGCCAGAGGCGACTCCTGGGCCATGAACATCGAACCCTTCACTTGCGCCTTCGATCGCGCCAGTTCCGCCTCCGTGGGCGCCTCAGCCAGAGATTGAACCTCTGCGGCCACCAATCGGCACAGGTCAGCCGCCTTGCCCGCCGAAGCGCCTGCGAAGACTCCTAGAACGCCCACATCGTCATAGAGGTCGACCCAGGCATCGATGGAATAGGCCAGTCCACGCTCTTCGCGGGCCTGCTGGAACAGGCGTGACGCCATCCCACCGCCGAGGATCTCGGCAAACAGCCGTATGGCGTAATAGTCGGGGTCCCGCGCCCCGGGGGCAGGCAGGTTGAGGACTATGTTGGCCTGTTCAATCCGGCGGACTTCGCCGGCCGTGCCGCCTGTGAACCGGGCCGGCGCCGGAAGTTCAGTGCCTTCTCCCGGAGGTTCCGAGCCGAACCAGGTCTCGGCCAGGCGGAGCACCTCGTCCTCGTCCGCTGCACCGGCGACGCTCACGGCCATCCGCTGTGGGGCGTACAGCGTGCGCCGCCAGGCCTCCAGCGTATCCGGCGTGGCGGGCGCAATGCTTTCCTCAAGGCCGAGGATCGGGCGACCCAGCGACTGGTCGGCAAAAGCCTGGGCCTGAACCAGGTCGAAAACCCTGTCGTCAGGGGTGTCGAACGCTTCGGCGATCTCTTGGGCGATGACCTGCTTTTCCCGCTCCAGGTCAGCCGCATCGAGAGTTGGGCGAAAAAGCAGATCCGACAGCACCGACATCCCCAGCTCAAGATCGCCCTTAAGGGCGCGCACCTGAAACGAGGTCCGCTCGTGGCCAGTGGCGGCATTGATCTGGGCGCCAGCAGACTCGATCTCTTCCACGATATCCCGAGCCGAACGGCGCCCCGCGCCCTTGAACACCATGTGTTCGAGCATATGCGACCAGCCGGCGCGGTCCTCGGGCTCCCACCGCGAGCCATCGGCGATGACAACGGAAAGCGCGAAGGTCTCGAGCCGCGGCATCGGATCGAAGAGTACGCGGAGGCCGTTCGACAGGGTGTGGAGACGGGCGTTCACGACCGCGCCCGCCGCCGCCACTTCAACAACATGGCGCCGTAGACGCCAAGCAGGGCCAGAGCCAGTCCAAACCAGGTAATGGCGTACTCGAGATGCCGGTTGGTCAGTCCGGCAGGCAGGGGGGCTGGCTCCAGTCCTTCCCATTCCGGATTCGTGGACGTCTCAGCCATAAGGAACACCGGGGCGGGTCGATCTGCGTCGAGCGCTCGCGCGATCGGTCCGACCTCCCGTGAGTAGAACCGTCCCGCGGGATCGCGCTTTCCAGCGAACGGATTGCGGGCTCCCGGTTCGCGGAGAACGCCGACGACCCGAACCGGCGCCCCGGCATTCGCATCGACGGGAGGGCGCGCTGAGATCCGTTCGGAGACAAACCCGCGATCGACCAGGATGGTCTTCCACCGGCTTGCCCCCAAGCGGCAGGCTGAGACGAGCCGAGAACCCGCAGCTCCTTGGCGAAGAGCGTAGACCTCCACGAAGGGCGCGCGAGAGAGGCCGGGGCAGACGGCTTCCACACGGACGAACTGGACTTGTGAGCCGTGTTCAGCCCGTTCCAGGACGATGGGCAGGGGTTGGGGCTCGGCCGTCTGCGCAGCTGCGATGCGGGCCACCAGATCCCGCTTCCAGGCGAGGCGGTTCAGTTGCCAGGTTCCGAGGCCACAGAGAATTGCGAACGCCACGAACGCCGCGAAAGTCATGCCCAGCGGGAACCGCGTCACGGTGCGTCGCTCCCCGACAGCGGAGCGGCGGGCCGACATTGGCCCGCGGATCCTTTGATCCCGATGCACTCCACAGCGTAAGGGCGCCCGCTTTTGGCAGGCTCCGGCCTGATTGGCTGGAGCCGCCGCGGGCCCTGCCCGGTCACTAGTGGGCGGACCCGCCGAACGCAACGTAGATGAAGGCGAAGAGGAACAGCCACACCACGTCGACGAAGTGCCAGTACCACGCGGCCGCCTCAAAGCCGAAATGCTTCTGCGGCGTGAACTGGCCGGCGAGCAGGCGGATCAGGCAGACCGTCAGGAAGATGGTGCCGATAAGCACGTGGAAACCGTGGAAGCCGGTCGCCATGAAGAAGGTGGACCCGTACAGCCCAGAGTTCTGCGCATTCTCCGAGAAGAACAGGTTCTCGTGCAGGATATGCTGGTACTCGTAGGCCTGGATGGCGGTGAAGGCCGCGCCCAGCAGGATGGTCAGAATCAGCCCCAGCTTGGCGTCCTTGCGGTTGCCCTGCTGCAGCGCGTGGTGCGACCAGGTTACCGTGGTGCCCGAAAGCAGCAGGATCACCGTGTTCACGAGCGGAAGGTGGAACGGATCGAGCGTCTCGACTCCCTGCGGAGGCCAATGGCTCCAGGCTTCCCTCACCTCTTCGATCGACGAGAGAGTGCGCGCTTCGTTGAAAAGCGCCATTTCGAAGAACATCCAGAACCAGGCCACGAAGAACATGACTTCGGAGGCGATGAACAGCACCATGCCGTAGCGCAAGCCAATGGACACCACCGGCGTGTGGTCGCCGCGCCGGCTTTCCTTCACCACGTCCATCCACCAGCCGATCATGGTGTAGAGCACGCCCGCGAGACCCGCCGCGAAAACGAACCACGTCCCTTCCGGCAGGCCGAACAAGCCCTTCATCCAGATGACGCCGCCGATGGCCATGATGGTCGCGGCGATGGAGCCGATCAGGGGCCAGGGGCTGGGCGGGAGGATGTGGTAGTCGTGTTTGACGGCGGCGTGGTCGGCCATGGCGTTCAGCTCGTGCGGTGGGTCCCGGGTGCGCCGGGACGAGTACTACGATTCCAGGTGGCTATAGACCGGCTGTGGCGTTCCCGCCAAGGGCCGCACCGGTCGAAACCTTCACAGGCGCTGCGGGCTTCTCCACCGGATAGAAGGTGTAAGAGAGCGTGATCTCCTGCATGCGCCGCGTCTCGGGGTCCTCGGCCAGTTCGGGATCGATGAAATAGGTCATGGGAAACTCGATCGTCTCTCCCGCCTGCAGTGTCTGTTCCGTGAAGCAGAAGCACTCAAGCTTCTGGAAGTACGGCCCCGCCGTTTCAGGCACGACGTTGTAGGCAGCCTGGGCGACCACAGGTTTGTCGGAATTGTTGGTGACCTTGAAGAAGGCCAGACCAGCCTCTCCGATGCGCAGGTCCTGCGTAGTCGTCTCAGGCTCGAACTCGAAGTCCACGCCCCGCACATTGGTGTCGAACCGGATCGTCATTGTCCGCTCCAGTATCTTGTCCGGCGCCTTGGCGGCTTGGCGTACGGTGCCGTCGAAGCCGGTGACCTGACAGAACAGGCGGTACAGGGGCACAGCGGCGTACGCGGCGCCGACCATCCCGAAAGCCAGCACTCCACAGAGAATGCCGATGCGGGCATTGCGTCCGAGCTTGCTGATCATTGCGGCACGTTCCCACTCAAACGAACGACGGTGATCAGGAACACGAGAATTACGAAAGCCGCCAGCGCCAGCGCCATAGCGACATTCCGGCGGCTCCGTTCCCGGCGGAAAGCCTCCTCGTCACGATCGGTCATGCAAACGTTCCCTTCATTCCGTGCTCGGCCAGAAGCGCAGCAAACAGAGCGAACAGGTAGAGGATGGAGAAGGCGAAGAGATTCCGCGCCGTCTTGGCTTCGGCCTTCACATCGTAGAGGCCTTCGTGGGGATCCGGCGCGTCACCCGCCCGACTCTTGTAGAGGCGCCACGCCAGTCCGACGAACGCCAGCCCTCCTAGAATGGAAACGGCCCCATAGGCGAGGCCGCCGAGGCCGGTGAAAAGCGGCGCGACGCCGATGGGGGCCAGGACGAGGCTGTAGGCGAGAATCTGTTTCCTCGTCGAAGCCGCACCCTTGACCACGGGCATCATGGGAATTCCAGCCTTGGCGTAGTCGTCGCTTGTGTACAGCGAAAGCGCCCAGAAATGCGGCGGCGTCCAGAGGAAGATGATCAGGAACAGGAGCCAGGCGTCCAGGGGGGCGGCGCCGGCGGCGGCGGCCCAGCCGATCACCGGAGGCAGCGCGCCGGCGGCCCCTCCGATGACGATGTTCTGGGGCGTCGAGCGCTTCAGGATGATCGTGTAGAACCACGCGTAGAAGACGACCGTGAAGGCGAGCAGGCCCGCCGCGACCCAGTTCAGCGCCAGACCCATCAACATGACGGAGAAGAGCGAGAGTATGACGCCGTAGGCCAGCGCGTCGCCCCGGGAAATCCGGCCGGCAGCGACGGGACGGCCGCGGGTCCGTCGCATCAGGGCGTCCGTGTCCTTCTCGACGGCCATGTTCAGGGCGCCTGCAGCGCCTGCCCCCACGGCGACGCACAGGACGGCGACCGCTGCGAGAAACGGGTGCACGTCGACGGGGGCGCAGACCAGTCCTGTGGCTGCGGTGAACACCACCAGCGACATCACTCGCGGCTTCAGGAGCTGTACGTAGTCAGACCAGAGCGCCGGACGGGCCGGAGATGTCTGCGACGGAATGGCGGCGGGTTGGGGCATCGTCCTCAAAGCATATAGGGGGCGGAGCGCACCGGCGCCCCGCCCCCTCCTAGACTCGTTTAGGCCAGTTGATCAGTGATCGTCGGCCTTCACCACCGGCGGCTCGTTGAACTGGTGGAAGGGTGGCGGCGAAGACAGGGTCCACTCGAGCGTCGTCGCACCTTCACCCCAGGGGTTCGCCACGGCCTTGCGCCGCCGGATCGCCGCCTCGATGAGCACGACGAGGAAGATGCCGACGCCCACCAGGGTGATCGCGTAGCCGACCGACGACACGTAGTTCCACAGGGTGAACGCTTCCGGATAGTCGACGTAGCGCCGGGGCATCCCCTGCAGACCCAGGAAGTGCTGCGGGAAGAAGACGATATTGACGCCGATGAACATCACCCAGAAGTGGGCGGCGCCGAGGAACTCGTTGTACTTCACCCCCCACATCTTCTCGAACCAGTAGTAGAAGCCCGCGAAGATGGCGCACACCGCGCCCACGCTGAGCACGTAGAGGAAGTGGGCCACCACGTAGTAGGTGTCATGCAGGGTGTAGTCGATGCCGGCGTTGGCCAGGACCACGCCGGTGACGCCACCGACAGTGAACAGGAAGATGAACCCGATCGCCCACAGCATCGGCGTCTTGAAGTCGATCGAGCCCCCCCACATCGTGGCGATCCAGGAGAAGATCTTCACGCCCGTCGGAACGGCGATGACCATCGTCGCCGCCGTGAAGTAGGCGCGCAGATTGATGGGCATCCCCACGGTGAACATGTGGTGCGCCCAGACGATGAAGCCGATGAAGCCGATGGCCACCATGGCGTACGCCATCGCCAGGTATCCGAACACCGGCTTGCGCGAGAACGTCGAAACGATGTGGCTGATCATGCCGAAGCCCGGCAGGATCAGGATGTACACTTCCGGGTGCCCGAAGAACCAGAACAGGTGCTGGTACATGACCGGATCACCGCCGCCGGCCGGGTTGAAGAAGGAGGTGTCGAAGTTGCGGTCCGTCAACAGCATGGTGATGGCGCCGGCCAGCACCGGAAGCGCGAGCAGCAACAGGAAGACGGTGACAAGGATCGACCACACGAACAGCGGCATCCGGTGCAGCGTCATGCCCGGGGCGCGCATGTTGAAGATCGTCGTGATGAAGTTGATGGCGCCGAGAATGGAGCTGGCGCCCGCCAGGTGAACCGACAGGATGGCCAGGTCCATCGATGGACCCGAGTGGCCCGCGGTGGAAAGCGGGGGGTACATCGTCCAGCCGCCGCCGAATCCGCGCCCGGGACCACCATCGACGAACATCGACATGATCATCAGGACCCACGCGGCCATCAGGAGCCAGAACGAGATGTTGTTCATCCGCGGGAAGGCCATGTCCGGCGCGCCGATCATGATCGGCACGAACCAGTTTCCGAAGCCGCCGATCATCGCTGGCATGACCATGAAGAAGATCATGATCAGGGCGTGGGCCGTCACGACGGCGTTGTAGCCGTGCTTTGACGCCTCAACCATTCCGGACTGGGCGAGCCAGGAGCCCTCAGTGAAGATCTGAATCCCGGGCTCGGCCAGTTCCCAGCGGATCAGGCCGGACAGCGCGCCGCCGACGAGGCCCGCCATGATGGCGAACAGGATATAGAGGGTGCCGATGTCCTTGTGGTTCGTGGACAGGAACCACCGGGCGAAGAAGCCCGGCTTGTGGTCATCGTGATGGTCGACGTGATCGACTGTCTGGGCCGTGGCCATAGGGATCAGCCTCTGGGAACTTATTGAGCTTGGGGCGCAGCCGCGCCCTCAGTGGAATCGGTCGGGGGCGTTTCCGTCCCCGCCTCGCTGGTCGTCGCCTCTGCAGCCGCTTCGGCCGCAGGCGCGGCAGCCTGGGCCGCCGCCGCTTCGGCGGCGGCTGCAGCCGCCTGGTCAGCAGCGAAGGTCATCGAGCCGCCGCGAGATGCGACCCAGGCTTCGAACTCAGCCTGGCTGACCACATTGATCTGCAGCGGCATAAAGGCGTGATCGACTCCGCACAGTTCGGAACACTGACCGTAGAAGGCGCCAACGCGGTCAGCACGGAACCAGGTTTCGTTGACCCTCCCGGGAACCGCATCGGTCTTCAGGCCGAAGGCCGGAAGCGCCACGGCATGGACGACGTCCGAGGCCGTAACCAGCAAGCGTACGGTCTTGCCAACGGGGACGACCATCGGCTCGTCCGCGGCGAGGCGATAGGGCTGGCGCGAAGCTTTCGCCTCATCTTCGGGCAGCATGTTGGAGACGAACTCGTCGACGCCCTGATCGGGGTACTCGTAGGTCCAGTTCCACTGGTTGCCGGTCACCTTCACCGTCAGGTCCGGCTTGGGCATGTCGTGATATGCGAAGAGCAGCCGGAACGAGAAGATCGCGATGAACATGAGGATCAGGACCGGCACGACCGTCCAGATCACTTCGACCAGGGTGTTGTGGCTCCAGCGCGCAGGCGTTGGGTTGGCGCGCTTGTTGTAGCGGACGATCACCCATAGCAGCAGCGCCAATACGAAGAGACAGATGCCGGTGATGATCGGCATCAGTATCCAGTCGTGGAACTCGTGCGCCTGCACCTTGAGCGGCGACGCCGCCGGCTGCATGCCCAGGCCACCGGGCGTCGGCTGGCCGACGAGTTCTTCGGCCATGGCCGATGCGCCGATCATGGCCCCCAGGAGCGCCGTCGACGCGCCGGTCGCCAACCTCCCGATCCCCATCCGCGAAATTCTCATGTGCTCTTGTGTCCGACGCCTACGAGGCAAGGCCGGGCGCACTCCGCGGGGAGCCCCAGCCTTGTCCGTTCCTGCGGGGGTGTCTATCGCCCCGTTGCGGCGTTGCCAAGCGAGACGCGGCATTAAACCGCCGGTTTCGCAGGCCCGTGGAGCTCCCTATGTTGGAAGGCCGCCTCGCGTAATGGAATCCCGTTCATGAATGCCATCTCCGCCACCCCTTCCCTGCTACAGGCTGCGGGGGCTGATCACAATCAGGCGCTCGCAATCCTGGGCGAAGCGGTATCAGGCGCCGACGACGGCGAGCTGTTTGTCGAACGGGCCGAAAGCGAATCGCTCGTGTTCGACGACGGGCGGCTCAAATCGGCGGCCTACGACGCCAACGAGGGTTTCGGCCTGCGCGTCGTCGCGGGCGAGACGGCCGGGTACGCCCACGCAAACGAAATCTCCGTGGCAGCGCTGAAGCGCGCGGCGGACTCGGCGGCTCTGGCCAAGCGCGGCCATTCCGGTGTGAGCGCCGAAGGGCCGCGACCCACCAATCGAAAGTACTACGGTGAGGACGACCCTCTCGCGCAGCCCGCTTTCGGGGACAAGATCGACCTCCTGCGGCGCATCGACGACTACGCGCGCACGCGTGACCCCCGCGTTGTGCAGGTGTCAGCTTCCCTGGCAGGAGAACGGCGGGTCGTCGAAATTCTTCGCGGTGACGGGCGACTGGTCCGTGACGTGAGGCCGCTCGTGCGCCTGAATGTCTCCGTGACCGTCGAACGTGATGGAAAACGGGAGTCCGCTCACGCCGGAGGGGGCGGTCGCGCCGGATTCGAGCAGTGGATTGCCGAAGACAAGTGGCGTGAGTTCACCGACGAGGCCTTGCGCCAGGCCCTCGTGAACCTCGACGCGGGCCCTGCGCCGGCCGGCGAAATGGACGTGGTTCTCGGACCGGGCTGGCCAGGGGTGCTTCTGCACGAGGCGGTGGGCCATGGCCTTGAGGGGGACTTCAATCGAAAGGGGTCTTCGGCATTCTCGGGTCGACTGGGCGAACGTGTCGCCGCGCCGGGCGTGACGGTGGTCGATGAGGGTTCGATCGCGGGTCGTCGTGGCTCGCTCAGCGTCGACGACGAAGGCACCCCCACGGGGCGCACCGTCCTCATCGAGGATGGGATCCTGGTGGGCTACATGCACGACCGCATGAGCGCGCGCCTGATGGGCATGGAAGCCACGGGCAACGGGCGACGCCAGTCCTTCGCCCACATGCCGATGCCGCGCATGACCAACACCTACATGGAAGGTGGCTCGCACAAGCTCGAGGAGATGATCGCCTCGACGAAGCGGGGCCTCTACGCAGTGAACTTCGGCGGCGGGCAGGTCGACATCACGAACGGCAAGTTCGTGTTCCAATGCACCGAGGCGTATCTGATCGAGGACGGCAGGGTCACCCGCCCCGTGAAGGGCGCGACTCTCATCGGCGACGGGCCGACGGTGCTGACCCGCGTGACGATGATCGGAGACGACTTCGCCTTCGACCCTGGCGTCGGAGTCTGTGGCAAGGCCGGACAGGGTGTGCCCGTGGGCATCGGTCAGCCCAGCCTGAAGGTGGCGGGCATCACCGTGGGCGGGACATCCGTCTAAGCGTCGGGCGTGGATTCTGCTTGGCGTTCAATTGTGGCGGCATGACGCTTTGCCGCCACTTTTAAGTCCAAGTTATCGGAACTCAGGTATCCGAAATTTAATCTACCTTTCCTGGATTTAATTGGCGGTCGAGCTCGCCTCCCCTCACCTTCGCGGTACTGCGGGAGGACGACCATTGAAGCGACTTTTGATGATGTCGGCGGCGGCAGCCGTCGTCGCGGGCGGCATTGCGCCCGGCGCCCAGGCCCAGGAACCCGGACCTGCTCTGCCCCCTGAAGCGGTCGAATCTCCCGCGGCCTCCGAGGGCGTGATCTCATACCCTCCGGAGTTCTTCGCCAGCGCCCAGCCCCAGTCCGCCATGGACATGATCCTCAGGGTGCCCGGCTTTCAGTTTGATGGCGGCGATTCGGTACGAGGCTTCGCCGGCGCTGCCGGCAACGTGCTGATCGACGGCCAACGCCCCGCCAGCAAGCGCGACCCGCTCGAGGCCGTATTGCGCCGTGTGCCCGCTTCGACCGTGGAACGCATCGAACTGATCCGCGGCGGCGCGCCGGGCATCGACATGCAGGGTCAGACGGTGCTCGTGAACGTGGTGCGCAAGACCGGCTCGTCGACACAGGGGCTGTTTGCCGTTGCGTCCGCCCTGCACACGGACGGCCGCACCACTCCGGCGGCGCGTCTTGAGGGTTCGCGCCGTTGGGACGGCAAGTTCATCGAAGGCTCCCTGCTGATCTACAGCTTCATCGACGACGGCGCGGGCGAAGGACCGCGGGTGATACGCGCGCCCGGCGGGACGGTCCTGGAACGGGCGTTCGCTGACGAGACGGCCGGCGGAAAGGGACTGGAGACCAAGGGGAGTTTCGAGTCCCCGTTCCTTGGCGGGAAGTTCAGGACGAATTTCTCGCTGCGGACCGAGGAGTACCAGTGGGATCTCGACGACCGAGCGTCCTTCCCGGCCCCGTTCCGCTTCACCGTCGAGGACGATTTCGACGAGAAGTATCAGCTCGAACTCGGCGCCCAGTGGGAACGCCAGCTCGGGCCCCGTACGACCCTCGAACTTCTGGCTATCCAGCAGTTCCGCGATACCGACTTCGACTCCACCTACGAGGACCCGGGGTTCGAAGCGATCTTTGCCCAGTCGACCTTCACCGGCGAAAGCATCGTGCGCGGGAAGGTGCGCTTCAAGTGGTCGGAAACGCTGAGCCTGGAGACCGGCGCAGAGGCCGCCTACAACTTCCTCGACCGCGATACGAGCTATGTCGAGAACGGGGTCGGCATCCCCCTTCCCGCCGCGAGTGTGCTGGTCGAGGAGCAGCGCGCCGAGGGTTTCGGCACCGTGACCTGGCGCGCCACGCCCCAGCTCAACATCGAGGCCGGAGCCCGGGTAGAGTACTCGGTCCTGAGCCAGAGCGGCGACAGCAACCTGGAGAAGTCGTTCGTCTACCCCAAGCCGCGCATCCTCGCGACCTGGTCGCCGAATGAGCAGAACCAGATCCGGCTGAGAGCCGAGCGCGAGGTCGGCCAGTTGAACTTTGGCGACTTCGTCTCCTCGGCGACCCTGTCGACCGGCACCTTTGTCGCCGGGAACGCGGACCTCGAGCCGCACAAGGCGTGGGTGTTCGAGGCGGCCTACGAACGGCGCTTCTGGGGCAAGGGCGCCCTGGTGCTCACGGTCCGGCATTCGATGATCGAGGATGTCGTCGACCGCATTCCGGTGATCGATGTCTCCAGCTGCCCGGTCGTGGGGGGCGCCCCCGACATCGGATCGCCACTGTGCGATGTGTTCAGCGGCGTGGGGAATATCGACGAGGGCGAGAGCACCGAGCTGTCGGCCAACCTGACCCTTCCCCTGGACAAACTGGCCATCAAGGGCGGTCAGCTGAGGTTCGTCGGGACCTGGCGGGATTCCGAGGTCGAAGACCCGACCACCGGCGAGATCCGGGAAATCACGGCGCAGCGGCCGTTCAGCGGGGAGGTCAATTTCACGCACGATATCCCGAGCTGGCGCCTGACCTGGGGCGCGGACGCCTTCTTCGGCTGGGAAGAGACCTACTACAACATCGACCAGATCGAGACGGTCGGTCTGGAAACCTGGCTGCGCCTCTGGGCGGAGTGGAAGATGCGGCCGGATCTGCAAATCCGCATCGAGGCCCAGAACCTGTCGTCGCGCGACCTCTACCGCGAGCGCGAGGTCTTCGCCGGGCGCAGGGACCTGAATCCGATCGTGTTCCGGGAGGACAAATCCCTGAACTTCGACCCCTTCGTCTATGTGCGGGTGCGCAAGACCTGGGGCTGACCCAGCCTGATGCGGAATGAAAAAGGGCGGCGCCGGGAGGCGCCGCCCTTCTTCTTTTCCGGCGACCGGCCGCTAGTGCGGCTGGCTCGGCGCCGGGTTGGCGATGTTGCGGTCTTCCTGACCACGGTCGGTCAGGTCGGGTCCGGGATCGTGCTGATCCGGATCGTTCGCCCCGTGCGACCAGCCCTTGATGAAGAAGCTGATTAGGATGAAGGCGATGCCGCAGCCGACGCCGGCGAGACCCAGCTTGTTGAAGCCGTCCAGCGAGGTCGCCAAGGCGCCTTGCGGGTCGAGCACCTGACCGCCGACCGTCTCGGTGCCCATCATGCCGGCGATGATGCCGCCGACGTACTGGGCGATGGAGCTGGAGAGGAACCAGACCGCCATCATGAAGGAGACGACCGAAGCCACCGAAAGTTTGGTGATCTCGGACAGGCCCACCGGCGACAGGAAGAGTTCGCCGGTGGTGTGCAGCAGGTAGAGCATGCCGAGCATGATCAGCGGCATGCGGAAGGCGCTGTCGACCATGCCGGAGTTGGCCGCCCAAACCACGACAAGGAAGCCGAGGCCGACCTGGATCAGGCCGAGGCCGAACTTCATGGTCGGGTTCGGGTCCATCTTCTTGCGAGCCAGCCATGCCCAGGTCGCCGCGAAGATCGGCGCCAGGATCAGGATGAAGCCAGCGTTGAAGGACTGCGTCTGGGCCGCCGTGATCGAGGAGTCGATCCAGATGCCGCGCGCTTCGACGCCCGCCGCAGCCAGCTGCGCCGGCGTGGCGATGGTCATGAAGTCGCCCAGGAAGAGCGGGGTCTGGGTCACCGACAGGTCGACGTTCCGGTCGGCGAACAGGTTGAGCGACGTGCCCGCCTGTTCGAACAG
Source organism: Pseudomonadota bacterium (assembly GCA_023432855.1). Lineage (GTDB taxonomy): Bacteria > Pseudomonadota > Alphaproteobacteria > Caulobacterales > Caulobacteraceae > JAEZEZ01. The sequence goes on from JAEZEZ010000119.1 coordinate 33,168, forward strand.
GGTGAAGAACACCACGGCGCCGAAGATCAGCACCACCGCCAGCATCATGCGCTGGCGCTGCACCCAGTTCTTGCAGACGAAGATCAGGATGTAGACGATCGCCGCCAGCGACAGGATGGTCGAGATGGTCAGCACCGTGCCGACGAGGGCGTTCCGCTGCACCATGAACCAGACCACGCCCACGCCGAGCACGCCGGCGATATAGATCAGCCATTCACGGCTGACCGGGCCAACGAGGCCACGCTTGAGCAGTTCCGGGTTGGGCGGCTCGCCCTTGCCTTGCAGCAGTGGCTTGCCCAGCACGAAGACGACGAAGCCCGCCGCCATGCCGATGCCGGCGAGGCCGAAGCCCCATCCCCAGCCGTAGCGCAGGCCGAGATAGCCGCAGAGAACCGAGGCCCAGAAGGCCCCGAGGTTGATGCCGTAGTAATAGAGGGTGAAGCCGGAATCCCGGCGCGGGTCGCCCTGAGGATAGAGCTGCCCGACGATGGTGGAGATGTTGGGTTTCAGGAAGCCCACGCCCATGATGATCAGGGACAGGGCGAGGTAGAAGACGTTTACGCCGCGCGTGTCGCGGGTCTCCGTCATCTGATAGCTACCCGGCTCGAGCACCGCGGGAAGCGGAGCACCGGCCGGCAGGTTCAATAGCTGCAGCCCGCCGCCCTCGGCGGGAGCGAACTCATAGGCCTGTCCGCCGACCATCAGCCGAACGTCGCGGTCCCCGCCGCGGCCTTCGGACTGAACGTCGTACGTGGCGCCGCCATAGGTGAGCGTCTGGGTCGCAGGCGAGCCCTCGAACGCCATCATCCCGTGACCGGCCACCAGCAGCAGCGCGCCGAAGGCGATCGCCTTGCGCGTACCGAGATAACGGTCGGCCAGGATGCCTCCGAGCAGCGGCAGCAGATAGACGAGCGAGGTGTACGAGCCGTAGGTGTTGCCCGCCATCTGGTCGTCGAAGAGGAAGTGCTGCGTCAGGTAGAAGATCAGAATCCCGCGCATGCCGTAGTAGGAGAAGCGCTCCCACATCTCGGCGAAGAACAGGATGATGAGCCCCTTCGGATGGTTTTTGAGCATCTGAAGGAGAACGGGGATCCCGGTGGCCAGCGTGACCACGATCCCCAGCAAGATTACGATATTCATGCGCGACCTTCGCGTTTCCCAAGGCGGCCAACGCGCTGCGCGCTCCGACCGTCCCCCAATCGGCGCGGATACGACCACGGGAAATGTGGGTTTACAAGCTGTAACCGTGGGTGATGGGTGGTAACCCGGACGCGCGCATCCTTGCGCAACAACGTTCTCCGCTCGCCTACCCCAGCCGGTCGATCAGCGCCCGGGCGGCCGCGGGGTTACGGACCTTCGCGCCCGAGATGAAGTAGGCGTAGACCTCGCCCCGCTCCGCCCACCCCCTTACCTGCCGCCCATAGGCGTCCACTTCCTGGGGCGTGACCCCTGTCTCCAGATCCTCACGGCTGGACATGAGCCGCGCGTATGAGAAGTCCGCGGTCGGCTCGTCGATGCGCGGGAACGGCACGTCGTCTTCATCGAGGGCGTAGACGATCGCGGCGTTGTAGCGGCGCGCGAGGTCATAAAACTGTTCGGTGACGAAGCTGTCGTGGCGCACCTCCAGAGCGTGCCGGAGGGGCCGGCCCTCGACCTCTTTGGGCAGCAGCTTGAGGAAGCCCTCGAAGTCCTCCGGGTCGAACTTCTTGGTGGCCATGAATTGCCAGTTGATCGGGCCCAGCTTGTCGCCCAGCGCCGCCAGTCCCTGGCCCACGAACCTGCCGATCGACTCGGCCGACCGATCGTCGGACAGAACCCGCCGGTTGGTGCAGAAGCGCGAGCCCTTCACCGCGAACCGGAAGCCGTCGGGCGTCTCGTCGCGCCACTTCTCCCAGCTGTCGCGCTTGAACGTCGAGTAGTAGGTGCCGTTGATCTCGATCGACGTCAGCTGGCGCGAGGCGTACTCGAGTTCGCGCTTCTGGGTCAGGCCCTCGGGATAGAAGACCCCTCGCCAGGGTTCGTAGGTCCATCCGCCGACGCCGATGTAGATCCCGCTCATGCGCGCCTCCAGCCGCGACCGGTGCGGGGCGCGCCGGCCATCGGCGACAGCGTGCGCGAGGGGCCGCGTCGAGGCAACGCGTTGCTTGCGGCCGAAGCCGCCGTCAGGCCGTGCGGCGCGCGAGCTCCAGTTCGGCGGCCAGATTGGTCCGGCCCAGAAGGGCGTGCAGCTCCGCCGCCGAAAAGGCGTTCGGATCGAAGGCGGAGCCCACCTGCGGTGCGATGGCCGGGGTCAGGGTCGCGTGCGCCATGGACCAGTTTCCGAACCGTCGGTCCTGCGCCTCGACGAACTCCACCAGTTGCATGGAGCGGTGGCGCGGATCGCTTCCGATGCGCAGCAGAAGGCGGGTGAGCCGGGACGGCAGCCCTTCGAGGCACTGCACGAACCAGCCGTTGTGGGCGAGCAAGACGCCGGTGAGCTCGTCCCTCTCGTTACGCGCCTGGGAGGCGCCGACGATCTCCGACGTGACCTGCCAGAAGGGCAGAGCCGGTTTGGCGGCGGAAAAGTAGAGGCAGCGAGCGAGGGACATGCGAAATTCCTGAGCAAGTCCTGTATCTTGCGCGATAATCGTTAACGCACTCTCCCGCTTCAGTTGAGTTGGGTGTGGACTTCAGGCCTTAGGGCGCCCGCGAGAAGCCCCACGCCCAGCCAGGCGCCCAGGATGGGGCTCATGCCCAGGCCGAGCCAGGGAACGGAGAAGTGGCCCATTGCCGGCATGAGGCTCCAGACGACGAAGGTGAGTCCCAGCGCGAGGCTGGCGATACGCAGGCGGTCGCGGCGCAGCAGGGTGATGAACAGCGGCGTGGTGGCGAGGCACACCAGCAGCAGCGCCGCCAGGGCGGCGAGCAGGGGCGATCGCCCCATGGCGAGGTCCAGCACGCCTTCCACCTCCGGCGCGGGCTGAAGCGGATCGGGACGCATCCAGGCGATGGCGGCCAGGGCGGCTGCGCCCGCCACTAGCGCGAACTTCAAGACCACGTGCCGCACCGCGGCCAGGGCGATCAGCATGGCCGCCGCAGCCAGGGTCGTGGCCTGGGAGGCGTCCGGCTGGAGGGCCAGGAGCGCCAGCGCGATCGCCGCGGCGATCCAGGCGAAGCGCTGTTCGAAGGCCAGAAACGACAGCGAAACGATGGCGGCGGGCAGCAGCAGCATCGCCATGTTGACCTGCGCAACGCCCAGGTCGAGCCAGCGATGGACGCCCTCCTGCCCGGCCCCGATGAAGGTCAGGGCGAGGCCGATCGGCGCGGCCCACAGGAACCATTGCACCCAGGACGGCCTCAGCCAGCGCATCACGCCGAAAGCGATCGCGCCGCCCACGGCCCAGGCGGCCAGGTTTCCGATCCAGGCGGCCGCCGGAGCGCCGTTCGTCGCCGTGACCAGGACGCCGACCGCCACCGCAGCCAGCGACAAGCCTGCGTATACGGCCAGCAAGCCCCCCGGCCGGCCCAACACCGTGAACATCGTCTCCCCCCGGAACGAACCCTAGTAAGCGAACTGCTCGTACACCTTACGCACGTCCCCGCCCCAGGGGCCATGGTACCGTTCGAGCAGACGTTCGGCGGGCGTTACGCCACTCTCGGCGATCTCCTCCAGTTCGGACAGGTAGCCGGTCTCGTCGACCATGCCGCCCGAGAAGCGCGCCCGACGGCGCAGGCCGTGACGGGCGATGTCGAGCAGTTCCTCGGCCACCTGCTGGATCGGCCGGCCCGCCACCTCGCCCTTCAGGCCGGCGCGGGCGACGTCCGTCCGCAGCCTGGCGCGATCCTCCAGACTCCATCCCTTGGCCAGGTCCCATGCGGCGGTCAGGGCGTCCTGGTCATAGAGCACCCCCGCCCACAGCGCCTGCAGGGCGCAGATGCGGCTCCAGGGGCCGCCGTCGGCGCCGCGCATCTCGAGGTATTGCTTGAGCCGCACCTCCGGGAAGATGGTCGTAACGTGGTCGGCCCAGTCCTTCAGCGTCGGCCGCTGGCCTTCCAGGCCCGGCAGCCTGCCGTCCATGAAGTCCCGGAACGACCGCCCGGCGACGTCGACATAGCGGCCGTCGCGCTTGACGAAGTACATCGGCACATCGAGCGCGTAGTTCGCGTAGGCCTCGAACCCGAAGCCGTCCTCGAAGACGAAGCCCAACATGCCGGTGCGGTCGGGATCGGTGTCGGTCCAGATGTGGGCGCGATAGCTGAGGAAGCCGTTCGGCTTGCCCTCGGTGAAGGGCGAGTTGGCGAAGAGGGCCGTGGCGATCGGCTGCAGCGCCAGCGAGGCCCGAAACTTGGCGACCATGTCGGCTTCCGACGAGAAGTCGAGGTTCGCCTGGATGGTGCAGGTGCGCAGCATCATGTCGAGGCCGAGCGATCCCACCTTCGGCATGTAGGCGCGCATGATGTCGTAGCGGCCCTTGGGCATGACCGGGATATCCTCCCGCCGCCACAGGGGGTCGAAACCGAGCCCCACCACCCCGACTCCGATCTCCTCGGCCACGGCGCGCACCTCCTCGAGGTGCCGGCCGGTCTCGTCGCAGATCATGTGCACGTCCGGCAGGGCGGCCCCGGAGAGCTCGAACTGGCCGCCCGGCTCAAGGCTCACATTGGCGTGGCCGCGCTCGAGCGCGATGACCTTGCCGGCCTCCTCGACGGGCTGCCAGCCGAAGCGCTGAAGCCCTTCGAGCATGGCCAGCACGCCGCCGGGATCATCGTAGGCGGGGCGCTCGAAGCCCCGCTTGCGGAAGATGAACTTCTCGTGCTCGGCGCCGATCAGCCACTTGTCGCGCGGGCGACAGCCGTCCGCGAAGTAGCGGACCAGGTCTTCGAAGACGAGGGGCCGGTCGTGCTCAGCCGTGTCGGCCATACGTCAACTCCGCAGAGGGGCCGTACCCGCCCCCGTTTCGCCCAAATCCGGCGCGGCGCTGAAATGGGCCGGTCCGGCGGGGCACGCAAGAGGGCGCCGCCGGTCCCCGCGTCCTTGTCCCTCGACAAGGTCGGGATGAGGTCGAACGGGAGGGCGCGGCAGACGCTCATCCTGGGCGTGTCGAAGGATACGGATTTCTCCTCCCTCGTCCCGCTGTTCCCGCTGTTATTTCGCTGTTCTCCGCTGTTATCCCGCTGTTCCGCGGAACAGCGGAGCGGTGCGAAATCCTCGTCCTTCGACAGGCTCAGGATGAGGATTTCGGGGTCGCCGTCGTCTCAGTCGCCCTCATCCTGAGCGTGTCGAAGGACGAGGGCGTCCCACCGCCCCGGCCCCGCTGTTTCCCGCTGTTGTTTCGCTGTTATTTCGCTGTTCCCCGCTGTTAATCCGCTGTTCCGCGGAACAGCGGCAGGGGTCCCGCATCGCCGTTTCAATTGTCAAAGACCACGCCGGCCACAGGGGGCCGCTCCATCGCGAATCCCATCCTGGTTCGGGTGCGTGGAGCAAGCGGCCACGTTCACTGGGGGGGCGAGGATAACGGTGTGGTGGAGGGCGCTTTCCTTACCTCCAGTCCCCCGCCCTCGCCTGCCAGAGCGTGAGCGCCGCGATGGCGGCGGTGTCGGCGCGGAGGATACGGGGGCCGAGGGAGGCGGGGGTAACGAAGGGCAGACCGCGCAGGCGGTCGCGCTCGGCCGCGTCGAAGCCGCCCTCGGGCCCGATCAGGACCGCCCAGGGACCGCCGGCGCCCTGCAGCGCGTCCAAAGCGGGCGAGGCCTCGCCGGCTTCATCGCAGAACATCAGCCGGCGCGAGGCGTCCCACTGGTCGAGCAGCCGGTCGAGTTTCTCGGGCACGACCACCTCCGGCACGTCCAGCCGGCCCGTCTGTTCTGCCGCTTCGGTGGCGATGGCCTGCAGGCGCTCGACCCGGGTGTGGTCGGCCTGGGTGCGGCGGGTGATACACAGCCGCACGCGGCGGCAGCCGAGCTCCGCGGCCTTCTCGACGATGGTCTCAAGGCGGGCCCGCTTGACCAGGGCGACGACAAGCTCGAGGTCGGGCGTCCCTGCCTGTTCGCGGGTCCGTTTCTCGGTGGCCAGCAGACATGTCCGCCTGGACGCCTCGGCCACCGTCGCCCGCCACTCACCGTCGCGCCCGTTGAACAGCAGGAGCTCGTCCCCCGGCTTAAGCCGCATGACGCCCAGCAGGTACCGGGTCTGGTCGGCGGACGGCTCGATCGTGACGCCTTCCTCCAGCGGCTGCTCGACGAACAGGCGGATCACGCGGTGAAGGCTCCCACGCGGTTCTCCTGCACACACATGCCGTCGTAGCGCCGCTCCAGCGCCTGGTAGGCCTCGGCGTAGTCGCCCATGAAGCCTACGAAGGCGTCGCGGCTCTCCCACCGGTCCACCGTGACGAACTCCTCGGGGTTCTCGTCCGATCGCAGCAGTTCCGTGCCCAGGTACCCCTCGGCCGTGCGGAAGAGCTGGGCCCATGCGCCGGCCGAGCCATAGGCTTCCGCAAACTCCTCGGCCCGCTCGGGGCGCACGGTGTAGGTCCACACGATGGCGTACATCGCCGACTCCCGCTCCATTGCCGTGGGGGCGCAGAATGCCGAGGTTCGAGCCATGAGCAAGCGATGCCCGAACAACTGAGCGCGGCCGAGGCGAGGCGACTGGCCGTCGCCGCCCAGGGGCTCGCGGCGCCGAAGCCGCGCGCTGCGCCCGGACGCGCCCATCTCAGGCGGGTCTTCGACCGCGTCGGTCTGATCCAGATCGATTCGGTGAACGTCCTGGCGCGGTCGCACTACCTGCCCGTGTTCGCCAGGCTCGGCGCCTATCCGATGAAGCTGCTGGAAGACGCCGCGTGGGGGCCGCGGCGCATGCTGTTCGAATACTGGGGCCACGAGGCGTCGCTGTTGCCGATCGAGCTGCAGCCGCTGCTGCGCTGGCGCATGGCCCGCGCGCTGGCGGGTCAGGGCCTCTGGGGCGGGGTGCGCCGCTTCGCCGACGAGAACCGTCCCTTCGTCGAGGCCGTGCTGACGGAGATCGAAACGCGCGGCCCGATGACCGCCGGCGAACTGAGCGAAGGCGGCAAGGCGAAGGGCGGGTGGTGGGGCTGGTCGAAAGGCAAGCGCGCCCTCGAATGGCTGTTCTGGACCGGCCAGATCACGACCCGGACGCGCCGGGGTTTCGAGCGCGTCTATGACCTGCCGGAGCGGTGCCTCCCCGTCGAGGTCGTGTCCGCGCCGACCCCCGACGAGGCCGGCGCTCAGCGTGAACTGCTTCGTATCGCCGCCCGGGCCATGGGCGTGGCCACCGAACAGGACCTGCGCGACTACTTCCGGATGGACGTAGCCGACACGCGCGCGCGCATCGGTGAGCTGGTGGAGGCGGGCGATCTGCTGCCGGCGGAGGTCAAGGGATGGGGCCGGCCCGCCTTCCTCGACCCCCAGGCCAGGCCGCAGCGCCGCGTGCGGGCCAGCGCCCTCCTCTCGCCCTTCGATTCCCTCGTCTGGCGACGCGAGCGGGCCGAGCGGCTGTTCGGGTTCCGCTATCGCATCGAGATCTATGTCCCGGCCCACAAGCGCACCCACGGCTATTACGTCCTGCCCTGGCTGTTCAACGACCGGCTGGCGGCCCGACTCGACCTCAAGTCCGACCGGCAGGGTTCGCGCCTGCTGGTCAAGACGGCGCACCTGGAGGAGGGGGAGCGGCCCGAGGAGATTGCCGGCTCTCTCGCCGGCGACCTCATGGCCATGGCGGGCTGGCTGGGGCTTGGCGAAGTGCACATCAGCGCCCACGGCCGGCTGGCGGATGCGGTGCGCGACGCGCTTTGAGGCTCAGGCGACCTCGAACCGGGCAAGCGCCGCGGGGTAGTCGGCGACGATCCGCGCGCGGCTGAAGGCCGACGCTCCCAGGGCCCCGACGATCGGACGCGCCATCCACTGACTCATCCATTCCGTGAAGTTCTTGTCCGGGCGCACGGCAAACCACGCCGGACCGAGGTCGAGACCGGCGACGCGCACGTTGGGCGCACGAACCAGATCCATGCCCGTCATCTTTTCGCCGCCGAGGACCACCGGCCAATCGGGATTGGCGGCGCGCCAGCGGTCGGCCACCGACTTGCCGATGAACGAACTGGCTCGCCATTCTCCGCCCGGGCCGAGAACGGCTTGGGCGCCCGGGGTCAGCGGCGACTGGGCCCCCGTGTCGAACAGGAGGTCGAGCGTCTCGCCGGCGATATCCGCCCTGATCAGCGGGAAATGGGTCGAGCGCCGGCCGTCCCGCGTCTGGAATTCGAGTGGCGCGACCCCCTTGCCGCTCTCGCCTGACAGAAAGGAGACGGGGCCGAGCAGGAGCTTCTTCGCCGGGTAATCGAAGGTCCACACCCGATCGCCGAACCACGCCTGTCCGAGCATGCCGTCGAGACCCCGGTCCGCGAACATCTTGCCTTCGCCCGCCGCGGGCATGACGGGCATACGACTGTCGCTCCCCACAGGTTCGGGGATCCAGGCGTCCTGGCGGAAACCCGGCAGGCTCGCGAGGCTCGTCTGCCGCCCGTCGACCGTCGCCGTTTCGACGTCCAGTCCAAGGCGGGCCACAGCGGGCTCGAGGAGGAACAGCCCGCCGCCGGTGTCAGTCAGCAGTTTCATGGCATGTCCGTCCGCCGTGACGGGAGTGGCGTAGATGATGCCGTCCTCGAAGTGCGTCGGGATGATGCGTTCCTGGGCGAACGCCGCGGCCGGGGGCGCCGCCGTCGCCACAAGTCCCGCCGTCCCGCCTGCGAGCACCGCACGTCGCGTCAAAGCCGTCATTGCCCCGCTCCCTCGTCTCGACGTCCCATGCTACTGCCAAGCCCGAGATGCGGAAGCCCCCCCTTCAAGCCGCCGCCCTGCCGGACGCCGCTCCCGAGAACTGGGTCGACAGGCGCGCGCCGGAGGGACTGAAGCCGTGGCTGAAACTGGGGCGGTTCGACCGCCCGATCGGAATCTGGTTGCTGCTGCTGCCCGGCTGGCAGGGGATCGCCCTGGCCGCGGCCGAGCGCGGCGATCTCGTGGGCCGGTGGGCGCACTACGGCCTGCTCATGGCGCTGTTCGCGGTCGGCGCCGCCCTGATGCGCGCGGCAGGGTGCGCCTGGAACGACATCGTGGACCGGGACATCGATGCGCGGGTCGCCAGGACCGCAAGCCGGCCCATTCCCGCCGGCCAGATCAGCGTCGGCCAGGCGCTGGCGTTCATCATCGGCTGCTGCCTCATCAGCCTGGTCGTGCTGCTGAGCTTCAACGCCACCGCCGTCATCGTCGGCGCACTCTCCCTCCTGCTGGTGGCCGCCTACCCGTTCATGAAGCGGATCACGTGGTGGCCGCAGGCCTGGCTGGGGCTGACCTTCAACTGGGGCGCGCTGCTGGGCTTCACGGCGGCGACAGGCGCGGTCGGCGTGCTGTGGACGGCGCTGGGATCGGGTGCGGGACTCGATGCCTGGACCGAAGCGCCCGGGCGCCTCGGCGTAGCGGCCCTGTTCCTCTACGCCTCCGGCGTCTGCTGGACGCTCGGCTACGATACGATCTACGCCCTGCAGGACATCGAGGACGACGCCCTGGTAGGGGTGAAGTCATCGGCCCGCCGCCTGGGCGCTAAGGCGCCGCTGGGGGTGCTGATCTTCTATGTGCTGGCCTGCCTGTTCGCCATCGGCGCCTGGGCGGCCGCAGGCCTGGGGCCTCTGTTCTTCCCGCCTTTCGCCCTTTTCGCGGTACACCTGTCCAATCAGGTGAAGCGACTGAAGATCGGAGAGCCGGCGCTCGCGCTGGCGCTGTTCAAGTCGAATCGCGGCGCCGGTCTATTGTTGTTCGCGGCCCTGGCCGCCGGGGCATGGAGATGAGGATGATGGCGATGCGTGTAGTGACCGCGGCGGGCCTGACCGTCGCCCTGGCCCTGACCGCGGCGGGGTGCAAACGCCCGCAGGAAGAGGCGGCCGGGACGCCGAAGGGGCCGGTCGCCGCGGCGCCCTCCAACCCCGCCGAGGCCGCAGCGCCCCTGACGTTCTCCGAAAAGACCGACCATGCTTCCGTCGACCTGAAGCTGCCCGAGGCTGTGAAGACCCAGCCGGACCTGCATGCGCGCCTGTACTCGGAAGGCGTCAAGAACCTGCGCGCCTTCACCGAGGGCGCGGCCGGAGAGAGGGCCGAACTGGAAGGCCAGGGGCTCGAGATCCCGCCCTACTCGCGCGAGATCGAATGGAACCTGGGCGCCGACACTTCCAAGCTGATGAGCCTGTGGAAGGTGGAGTCCGAGTACACCGGCGGCGCCCACGGCAACGCCAACTTCGGCTCCGTGCTGTGGGACAAGGCGTTGAAGCGCATGGTCGGGGCGAACGTGCTGTTCAAGCCGGGCGCCGACAAGGTCATGGACAAGGCCCTGTGCGACGCCCTGATGGCGGAGAAAAAAGCGCGGCTGAAGGAATACTATTCGCCGCCGGGCCAGGACTGGACCTGCCCCAAGTGGCGCGAGATCAGCTTCGCGCTTGCGCCTTCGACGGCGCCGGGCAAGGCCGGCGGCCTCCTGTTCCTGCTGCCGCCCTACCGGGTCGGCGCCTATGCCGAGGGGACGTATGAGGTGACGGTGCCGGTGGGCGTGTTCGCCGGCTACCTGACCCCGGCCTATGCGGACGAGTTCGCCGGCGCACCGCAGCCCCGTCCGACCGAAGGGGCCGACGCGGCGGGCTAGCCGTTTCCCCTGCGTCACCGTTGCCGGAAACCGGGCGCAGGCGGATAATCGGTTTATGCCCGCCGCCGCACGCGTGAAGGCCCACGACTATTTCACCCCGGAGGAATGGGCGCCCCTGGCCGCGCGCTCGTCGTGGAAGGGCGTCGCCCTGGTGGCGCACTGCTGGGGCGTGATCCTGCTGGCCGGTGCAGTCGGCGTGATCTGGCCCCTGACCATCCCGCTGATGGTGATGATCATCGGCACGCGCCAGCTTGGCCTGGCCATACTCATGCATGAGGCCGCGCATGGGGCGCTGCATCCGAACCAGCGGGTGAACGACTTCCTGGGCCACTGGCTGTGCGCCGTGCCCGTGGGCGCGAGCCTCGCCGGCTACCGGCCTTACCACCTCAGCCACCACAAGTTCGCGCAGCAGCCGGAGGACCCCGACCTGGTGCTGTCCGCGCCCTTCCCCGTCACGCGCGCCTCGCTGCGGCGCAAGATCGTGCGCGACCTGACCGGGCAGACCTTCTTCCGTCAGCGCATCGCACCGCTGGCCCCGCTGTTCGGGGGACGTAAACCCGACGACCTGCCGGAAGGGGCGGTGGTGACCGCGCGGCAGATCGCGCCCTTCGCGCTGGTGAACCTCGGGATGTTGCTGGCGCTGACGCTGGCAGGCTGGTGGTGGGCGTGGTTCGCGCTCTGGCTGCTGCCGCTGGCGACCTGGTTTCCTCTGGTCACTCGCCTGCGTAACATCGCCGAGCACGCGGTGACGCCCGATCCCGCCGACCCCCTGCGCCACGCGAGGACCACGCATGCGTCGTGGTGGGAACGCGTGCTGATCGCGCCGTACTGGGTCAACTATCACTGCGAGCATCACATGTTCATGTGGCTGCCCTGCTGGAGCCTGCCGAAAGCGCACCGGATGCTGGCCGAGCGAGGCGTCACCGCGCGGATGGAGGTGCAGCCCGGATACTGGACCGTGCTGAAGGCGGCCTCTGGCCGCCCATCCTGACTTCAGCGGCGACGGCGCCTGCGGGACGGCGGAGGCGGCAGGATCCGGTTGTAGATCCACGCGCTGAGGGCGCCCATCAGACCCCCGGCGCAGGCGAGCCCCGCGCTGGCCACCAGCAGGGCCGGAAGACCGCGCCCGGGCAGCGCCTCGATGACCGCCTGGAACGGCCCGGGCGCGCCGTTCCAGGCCAGCAGGAACAGAATGACCAGGACGAGCGCGCCGAGCGCAGCGGAACGCTCCACAGTAAGACGGCGCGGGAAGAGGGGCGCCTGGGCGAGGGTCGAGGGCAAGGGGACCTCCAGCAGTATCGACGCCCCTGTGCGCCCTGCCGCCGCATCCCGCTTTGATCCTGCGCAATATGCGCGGCCGGTCTCAGGCCGACAGCTCGAGCCGGTGAACCTCCACTCCAATGGCATAGACCCGCGCGCCGCCGCCCGGCTGGCGGACGATGCGGATCTTGTTCACGGCCTTGCCGAACTCCACCGGGCTCCACGTCTCGCCGCCGTCCCGGGTTTCGAGCCCGCCCAGATTGCCGCCTACCCAACCGCGCCGGGCGTCGGCGAACCCTATGCCGAAGGACCGCCAGGCGGCGTTATCCACCAGCGGAAGCTCGCGCCAGGTATCGCCGCCGTCGTCGCTGCGGACGATGAAGCGGCGTACCTGGGCCGGATCCGGATCGTAGGACTGGATGGTCCCGTAGCCGACGGCCGGGGTCGGAAAGTGGAGCTTCCAGACGGTTTCCACCGGACGGGCGCTGCGGAACACCTCGCGCCAGCTGTCCCCTCCGTCGTCGGTGCGCAGGATCAGTCCCCGCGCCTGGGCCAGGTCGGGGCTCGAGCTGCCGGCGATAAAGCCGATGCGCGGGCTGGAGAACTTCACATCGTAGATCGCGGCGGTCAGGCCGCCGAGGTCCCGGGACGTCCAGCTGATCCCCCGGTCCAGCGAGCGCAGGTAGTGGGCCGGGCCGCCGACGCGGCCGGCCGCGTGCACCACCACCTGCTCCCCCCGCTCCCCCCGGTCGATGACCGGAAAGCGCGCCACCTCGATGCCGCATATGCCCCCAGGCGCCGGACCATCGATGGCGGTCACCGGATTCCAGCTCAGCCCGCCGTCGCTGGTGCGGTAGAGCGGCGCCTCGTCGGTGACGTTGGGAAAGGCCCCAACGCCGACGTTGCCCATGATCCCGACCTCGGCGTCGAGGAAGCCGAGCGCCCGCACGAAGGTCCCTTCCTTGCGCCAGACCTGCCGCCAGCTGTCGCCGCCGTCATCGGTGCGGAAGATGCGCCCCTCCCCATTGCCGTACCAGCCGCGGTTCACCGAGCCGAAGGCGATGTCGTCCTGCTTGCCGCGGTAGGGCTCCGTCGGCAGCTTGCGCCAGGCTGCGTCACCGGCTGAAGCCGGGGCCCACGCGGCTGCCATGGCCAGCCCGGCGACCACGCCCCGACGGTCGATCACGAGCCCCCGCATCACGCCCCCCTTCCGGCTGCCGGACCGGCCACCTGCAGCCTGGGCCTCGGGGCGTCGGCGACGCAACTGGCGTCCAGTTCGCTCAGCGGCGTTCCGGCAATGAACCTGGCCATAAGCTCGCCGGTGCATCCCGGCAGCGGCGGAAGGTGGGAGGCGCCCGGCGCCTCGACATGCAGGCTGTTGGGAAGGGTGCGCGCGACCTCATCGCCCCAGACCTTGCCCGCGACGGGGTCCATCTCGCCGGAGATGATCAGCACCGGCTTGTCGCTTCGCAGAGGCTCGAAGTAGTCGGCCGGGACGTCTCCCTTCGGCCACAGGGCGCAGGCGTCCAGTTCCGAAATCACCGAACCCGGGCCCATGAAGGTATCGCGGGTCGCGGCCTCCAGGCGCCGGCGATCGATGCGCGGAACGTCTTCGCTGCAGATTACGGACCAGCGCATGCCCCAGGCGATCTGCTCGCCCGTGCCCATCATGGCCGGCGCCATGGCCTGCACCATCGGCGAAAAGTTTCCTGCGGCCGCCTGTTCGATCAGGGGCGGGATGTGGACGTAGAACTCCGGCACGTAGAGCAGGAAGAACAGGGTCGAGCTGAAGCCGTTGCGGTCGAGGTCGGTCTCCTCGCGCTTGCCGGTGCGGGGATCGACCACGCTGATCTTCACGGGCCCCTTGTCCAGTCGCGCGACGGCCGCCCTCAGGTTTGCGGCCAGGTCGGGGTGACGCGCCGCGCAATCGGCCTGGGCCTCGCAGGCGGCGACGACGCGCGAGAAGGCGTGCTGGGCGTCCCGCGGCGTCCAGAAGGGCAGCATCATCTGCACCGGCGCGGCGGCGCGGATCACCGTCTCGCCCACATGATCCGGGTAGAGGCGGATGTAGTCGAGCGCGACGCGCGTCCCGTAGGACATGCCGAACATGTCCAGCTTCGGGTAGCCCAGAGCCTGGCGCACGACGTCCATATCGAGCACGGCCTGGCGCGTGTCGTAGAGGCGCAGGTCCGCCACCTTTTCGAGCTCGGCGCGGCAGGTCCTGACGCGCTCCGCCTCCGAGCCGGCCATGCTGCCCAGCGCCTCGCCGCTATCCTCGGGCATGGCGCAGGCGAGCGGATTGGAGGCGCCGGCGCCGCGCTGGTCGATCATCAGCAGGTCGCGCCCGGCCAGCATGGCGCCGAACATCTGGTCCGTGCCGGGCCCGGAGGCGACGCCCCCAAGGCCGGGGCCTCCCGGCAGCATGACCAGGGGCGCGTCCTTCACCGGGCCCGAAGACGGAAGTACGGCGAACCGGATCTTCAGCTGACGTCCGCCTGGCCGTGCACGGTCCTCGGGGACCGTGACCGTCCCGCATCGCGTGCGCGGCGACAGGCCCGGGACATCGCAGGCGCCCAGCGAGGCCGGCGCGACTCCGCCGAGCCTGAATCGCCGCGTGTCGCCCGGCGCATCGATCCGCCAGACGCTTCCGAAGTCGGCGTGGCCCAGCGGTGCGATCGGAGCGCCCCCGAAGCGGGCGACCAGGTCGGGCGTCGTGTTGCTGTGGCCCACCACCAGCACCTCGCCGTTGACCGCGGCGACGCGTGCGACCAGGGCCGCGGGGTTAGCCGGATCGTAGACCTCCGGGGCCAGCCCCAGCTTCGCCGCCAGGGGCGCCGCGGTTTCGCGCGCGCGCCGGGTGTCGGTGACGAATACGGCCTTGATGGCGGCGGCCTGCAGGAAGTCCGGCAGGGCCGCCGCCATCCTCGCCCCCTCGGCGGAGAGCTGCGGGTCTGCTCCGTCGGCGGGAGGCAGGTGGCGCATGACCCAAACCTTGTGCGCAGGCGCGGTCGCGACGGCGGGGCCTGCGGGATTGGCGTCCTGCGCAGCCTTCTCTAGCAGGGCGTCCAGCGCCGCCCGATCGTAGACGCGGCCGGCGGCGATCACCGTTTCAAGCGTCTTCAGGGCCGCCAGGTCACGGGAGGGATCCTCGTTCAGCAGGATCAGGTCGGCGCGGGCGCCCGTTTCGACGACCCCGAAGTCCGCCTTCCAGCCCAGGCCCGAACCGCCATTGGGCAGGGAACGGAAATAGTCGCGCGGCGTCACCGTGGCCGCCTTGAGCGCCTCCATCCGGCTCAGGCCGGCGGATTCGAGCGCCTGGATCTCGCGGATCAGTCCGGGGCCCCAGATGTGGAAGGACTGGGCCGTGTCCGAACCGGCCATCACAGGGACTCCCGCGGCATGGAAGGCGCGTACGATCCGGCGGCGCAGGTCGACGAAGCGCTTCGCCGTCTCCGGCGTGAAACCCATGCCCGCGATCTGGCCGCGCTGCTGCGCCCACTGCTCCAGGGCCTGGCCCGGGACATAGCGCATGTCCGGGTCGGCCATCAGGGTCTCGAGGGGCGTATCCACGGCCGTCGTCCGTTCGAACAGGGCCAGCGTCGGGACCATGTAGCCCCGGGCGCCGGACACCCTGCGCGCGACGGCGGCAATCTGGGCGTCGGTGGCGCGGGCGGCGGCTTCGATCACCGGCGGCGGCGGAATCTGGGCGAAACCGATCTGGCGCTCCGGCGAGCCGGCCGGGAGCAATTCCATGAACACACCGTCGAGGTGCTCGACCTGCTGCCCCGCCGCCAGGGCGCGGTCCAGCCCGATCTCGTTGGCCACGTGACCGGCGGTGGGCATGCCGGCGCGTCGCGCCTCCTCCTGCAGAGCCTGCCAGACGGCGGGGTCTTCGATGTGGTGCGACTTGATGAGGTCGAAACCGGCTGCTTTCGCCGCAGCGACAGCCGCGCGGGCCTGATCGGCGCTCGTCGTGTTGGCCACACTGATCGCGGGGGCCGCGGCGTAGAGCCTGGGTCCCGCGATCTCGCCCGCCTCAATGCGCTCGCGCACGCCGATGTGGACCGGCGAACCCGCCATGGTGCGGGCCGTGGTCACCCCGTGAGCCAGCATCACCGCAAGGGCCCGCTGGGCCGGATCTCCCGGTCCGCCCGGCGCGGGGGCGAGGTGGATGTGCATGTCAACGAGGCCCGGCATCAGGGTCCTGCCCTTGCCGTCGATCGTGCGGTAACCGGCCGGCACGCTGACCTTCGCTCGCGGGCCGACCTTCACGATCCGGTCGCCCTCGACCAGCACGGTCTGGTCCTCGAGCACGCCGGCGTCGCCCATGGTCAGGACGCGAGCCCCGACGATCGCCACGCCGGCTGGCTTCGCGGGCGGGGACGCCGCCGCCGTCGGAGGCGCGGCGGTGGCGAACATCAGCAGGAAAGACAGGAACAGGCGCATGATCATGACGGCACTCCGCAGGAACGGATCATGACTAGCGACGCCAGCGGCGGGCGGGTTGACGGATATTGCGAAATGTTCAGTTGCCGCCTTCCCAGTCCGCCTGCACCGTGCGCCTGGGGATGCGTACACAGTGACCACGGAAATCTACGACGAACTGAGCGGCACGCTCGCGACGCCGCTGCGGCCGCCGCCCGCCGAAGGCGACCGCGTCGTCTATTCCGACCTGCGGCATGGCTCGGCCCAGAGTCAGGGCGGGGGCCTGTCGATCAAGTACGTGGCGCGCGGACGGGTCGACCATCGCGTCGGCCGCAGGATCTTCAGCGTGGAGGCCGGCCAATTCATCTGCGTGCCCGAGGGCCTTCGCAGCGAGCTGGAGATCCGCCGGGGCGGCGACCAGTCGATGATCGGCATGTGCGTGTTCCTCGACTCCCAGGCCCCTGATCCACGCGAGATCTGCGCAATCGAGGAGCCGATCGTGTTTCCCGCCCGCTGCTCGACCCTGGGTGGCCTGTTGGAGCGGGAGATCGTCGGCTTCCGCGGGTCGAGCCTGCATCGCACCCATCGGGCGGAGCGGCTGTTGAGCCTCGTCCGCGCGGATCTGGAACCGCTGCTCGAAGAAGTATCGGGACACCTCGCCTCCCTCTCGGCCGCGAAATCGGCCACACGGCATGAGGGCCTGAGGCGCCTCAACATGGCGCGCGGATACCTCCATGACATCGTCGACCGCGCGGTCGAGCTGGGCGAACTGGCCCGGTTCGCCGGCATTTCGCGGTTCCAGCTGCTGCGTGACTTTCGCGCCTGCTTCGGCGCCCCGCCGGCGACCTACCATCGTCTGCTGAGGTTGCGGCTCGCGAAGGCCGAGATCGACCGGGGACGGGCGACATGCGGCCAGGCAGCGGAACGCTTCGGGTTCGCCGACAGCAGCAGCTTCAGTCACGCCTTCCGTCGGGCTTTCGGGCAGCCTCCCAGCCGGGCGGCCTGAACCATCGTCGCTTTCAGCGCCCGGCGCACCCCGGGGGCTGCTAGAAGGCCCCGATGTCCCTCGACCGTGCGGCCTTCATTCGCGAACACACCCGCCTGCAGCGGCCGCCTCACGTGCCGGAGATCGAGCTCTGGCTGGCTGACGAGATCACGCCGATCTGGCGGCTGACCGAGGACGAACTGGGGGCGATGGGCGTGCCGCCTCCGTTCTGGGCCTTCGCATGGGCCGGCGGCCAGGGCGTGGCGCGCTGGGTTCTCGACCACCCTGAAGAGGCCCGCGGCCGCGAGGTGCTAGACTTCGCGACCGGGTCGGGCCTGGTCGCCATCGCGGCGATGAAGGCAGGCGCCGCCTCGGTGCTGGCCGCAGACATCGACGCCTTCTGCGCGACAGCGGTGCACGCCAACGCCGCCGCCAACGGCGTCCGCGTCGATTTCACCGATCGTAACCTGCTGGAGGCGCCGCCGCCGGACGTGGACCTGATCTGCGCCGGCGACGTCTCCTACGAGAAGCCCATGGCGGAGCGGGTCCACGCCTGGCTGGAGCGGGCCCACCGGGCCGGAACGCGGGTGCTGATCGGTGACCCGGGCCGCAGCTATTTCGACCGGCGCGGACTGGTTCGCCTCGCCGAGTATCAGGTGCCTACCACGCGGGAGCTGGAAGACATGGAGGTCAAGCGCACGGGCGTGTGGACCTTCGCCTGAGCTTTCGAAGACTTGCCTGCGCTTGGCTGGCGGCCTCTACTCGGGGGGACTGGGGAGACTGACCATGCGCCGCCGTTCCTTCATCGCCGCCCTGCCCGCCGCCCTCCTCGCGCCCGCCGCAGTTCGCGCGGCGCCGACGGTCTATCCGGGGGTCAGCGCCGGCGACCGCATCACGGGCGCCCACTTCGCCACGCGCTCGCCGGTATGGGGTGAGAACGGCGCAGCCGCCACTGCCCACCCCTTCGCCACCATGCTGGCGATCGACACCCTGCGACGCGGCGGCAGCGCCGTCGACGCGGCGATCGCAGCCAACGCAGCGCTTGGCTTCCTCGAACCGGTCGCCAACGGGATCGGCGGGGACTGCTTCGTCATGCTGTGGGACCCGGCCCAGAAGACCGTCGTCGGGCTCAACGGGTCCGGCCGCAGCCCGCGGGGGCTGTCGCTCGAAGAGGTGCGCCGCCGTGCGGTTGACAACCATATTCCCGCCTATGGCGCCGTGGCCGTGAGCGTACCGGGTGCTGTCGACGCCTGGTGGGCCATGCATGAGCGCTACGGCAAGCTGCCCTGGCGCGAGGTGTTGGCGCCGGCCGCCGTGCTGGCCGAGCGCGGCGCGCCCATGGCCCAGACCATCGCCTGGTATCTGGAACGGAACATGGCGCGCTTCGCCGAGACCGAGGTCCCCATCGAGGACAAGGTCAATGCGCTGAAGGTCTATGCGCCCGGCGGCCGCACGCCCCGAGAAGGAGAGGTCTTCCGCAACCCCGACCTGGCGGCCACCTACCGCATGATCGCCGAAGGCGGGCGCGATGCATTCTACGACGGCCCAATCGCCGAACACATCGAGCGCTACTTCCGCCGCATCGGCGGCTGGATGACCCGCGCGGACCTGGCCGCGCACCGAGCGGAATGGGTCAGGCCGATCGTCACCAGCTACCGCGGCGAGGTCGACGTCTGGGGCCTGCCGCCCAACAGCCAGGGCCTGTCCACCCTTCAGCTGCTCAACCTGATGGAGCAGTTCGACCTCAAGGGTATGGGCTTCCAGTCAGCCGCGTCGATCCACCACCAGGCCGAGGCGAAGCGTCTGGCGTTCGAGGACCGCGCCCGCTGGTTCGCCGATCCGGACTTCGCGCGGACGCCCATCGAGCATCTGAACTCGAAGGAATACGCGCGCGAGCGCGCCAGACTGATCCGGCCCGACCGGCTCATGGACCGGGTAATGCCCGGCGACGCGCCGTTCCAGGGCGACACGACCTACTTCACCACCGCAGACGGGGACGGCATGATGGTTTCCATCATCCAGTCCAACTACCGCGGCATGGGCTCCGGCCTCGTCCCGGACGGTCCCGACCGCCGGACCCTGGGGTTCATGTTCCAGGACCGTGGCGAATTGTTCGCGACCGTCGACGGACATCCGAACGTCTACGCCCCCGGCAAGCGGCCCTTCCAGACCATCATTCCGGGCTTCGCCTCCAAGGGCGATCAGCCCTGGCTGTCGTTCGGGGTCATGGGCGGAGACATGCAGCCCCAGGGACAGGCCCAGATCATCGCCAACATGATCGACTATGGCCTCGGCGTGCAGGAGGCCGGCGATGCGCCACGCTGGCACCACGTGGGGTCTTCGGAACCCACCGGCGAGCCCCAACAGGGGACAGGCGTGCTGCATCTGGAAACCGGGGTGCCGGCCGCGACGCGGGCCAGGCTGGCGGCCATGGGCTGGAAGCTGGGCGACAGCGACGGCGGCTTCGGCGGCTACCAGGCGGTGCTCGCCGGTCCACATGCCTACGGCGCAGCGTCAGAGATGCGGAAGGACGGTCTTGCGCTCGCCTACTGATCCGGCCGCGTCATGACCCGGGACGAGATCCGGGCGATGGTGCTCGCCCTGCCCGGAACCGAGGAGGGTCTGTCCTACGGGCTTCCGTCCTTCAAGGCCGGCGGGAAGTTCCTGACCCGCATCCGCGACGAGGACGACAGCCTGGTGGTGCACGTAGCTTCGGTCGATGAGCGCGACATGCTGATCGAGGCGGAGCCCGCCACATTCCACGTGACCGATCACTATCGTGGGTATCCGATCGTCCTGGCGCGGATCGCCACGGTCGACGCCCGCTGGCTTGAAGCCATGCTGATGCGCCGCTGGCGGCGAAACACCCCCAAACGTTTGCAGAAGTCGCTTGCGCCCCGACGGAGCTAGGCGTCAGGCTTCAACCTTCCGGCTGCGGTTCCTGCGGCTCGGTCTCCTCCTGGGGCTGCTCCCTGGGATTGCGGGGCCGGGGATCGTCGATCTCGCTGCGGGGCGGCGTGGGACCGGATTTGGCGCAGACACAGACGAACTCGCGGACGCCGGGCTGCTGGGTCTTGCAACGGCCCTTGGCCCCGCCCGCCGCGGTGCAGGCCTTGCCGGGGTTGGCGCACGAACCGTCCGTACTGTCGACCTTGCAGGCCTGCGCATTGGCGCCCGGCGATACGCTCAGGGCCGCCACCGCCAGGGCGGTAGCCGCGATCATGCCTGCGGTCGGAAGCAGGGAAAGCATGGGCTTCATCTTGGCCTCCCAGCGCACCGAGACGCGACCAGGGCGCCTCATCGGGCACGCGCGGAAAGCATAACACCGTTATCTCAAGGGGGCGAGCGCCGCATCTCGACCTGCCTGAGACCGACTGCAAGACCCGCCGATCGAAGGGCTTCTGCGAGGGCCGTATCCGTAGGCTCGTCGACCAGACGGGCGGGCGCAGCCGGCCATCGGCGCCCGATGGCCGTGAGCAGCAAAGCACCGACCGTGGAATCGCGGGCCGCGGCGTCAAGGAACGTCAGCCGACCGCCATGTTCCAGCACGAGCGCATAGGCGCAAATGCGCCCCTCGCGCCGAATCCCCAGCGGAACGGCGCCTTCAGCAATGCAGTCGGCGACGGTCGGCCAGTCGCGTCGCCAGCTCGGCCGGGCGGTGTTCAGTTCGGCATGGGCCTTGCCCAGCTCGTCGAGTGTCAGCGTCTCACCCTCGCCACCGGCCTCACCGACGGGAGGCGTCCCCTCGAAGAGCAGCAGCTCACGCGTCTCGTCGAAGCCGCAGCGCCTGTAGACCTCGCGCGCGGGGTTCGCCTCTATGACTTCCAGCCAGGTTTCCGCCAGCCCCTCGTCGTCAATGCGCCCGAGATGCGCCTGGAGCAGGCGGGTCGCCAGACCCCGGCGCCGGAAGGCGGGCGCAACGCCGAAGCCGCCGATCCAGGCCTTGGCGTCGCGGAATCCAGCCAGCGACAGGCCGAAGGGCTCGCCCTCGATCGATCCGACGAGCGAACGGGACAGGTCGATCTGCGACCGGCGGACGTGCCGCGCGACCATGGCCTCGTCGAAACGGAGTGGCACGAAGTACCCCTCGTAGGCCGCGTTCCACAGGGCGGTCAGGGACGAGGAGGAAAGCTCTGCGGCGCGCGTCAGGATCATGCCGCCGCCATAGCCGGTTTCCGTCTCCGGCGTCAGTCCCGCCCGGCGGCCCCGGCCTGGGACCTGAGGGTGCGGAAGGTGATCGAGAACCGCAGCGCATCGACCGGCGGGATGCTGTGCTCCCACTCCGTTCGTGCGGGTCCCCGCAGCAGATAGGCCGACCGCGGCCGCGCCACGAAGGCGGCGCGCTCCCATCCGGCGCCCTGCCTGCGCCTGAACCGAAGCGTGCAGGGTGAGGCCAGCGACAGGCCCACGACGTCGCCGAATTCCGGCCGGTCGCGGTGCCAGCCGATCGGCGCACCCGGCGCGTACTCGGTCACCAAGGCGTGGGCGAAGGCTTCCGGGTCGAGACCGGCCAGGAGCGCGGCCGCGCGCCGCGGCGCCTCGAGTTCGGGCGGAATCGCGCCGGCTTCCTCGAGAGCCCGGCGCCCGAAGTCGTAGCGCCAGCCGAACGAAACGACGCGCCTGTGGCCCGTGTAGCCGCGGAACTCGAACGGACGGAACGGCAGATCCGCGACCCAGGCGAGCAGGCGCTGCTCTTCGCCCGGAACAATGACTTCCTCCGCGGCGTCGAAGCCCTCGGGCAGGGCGGGTCCGAGGCTGAAAAGGTCGGGCTGTCGGAGATCCGCCATGGCCACATAACGCAAAGGGCGTCACCCGGTCTTCCAATCACCGGGCTGCTCGTCATAGAACCGACGAACTCTCGGAGCACGACCGATGGCGCGTGGTCCGAGCACGCACGCACCAACACTCCAGGCGCGACGGGAGCCTTGCATGCAGCCACCCGGTGGTGATCCGCCCAAGCCCAATGGACAGGGCAAGCCTGCGCCGCAGGCGATCGACTGGCGCCAGCGCCGGGGCTCGACCTTCACCCTTGGCGGCTGGCCGACCCCCGGGGTCGCCCCGAACCTGAAGCGCCCGGCGCAGTCGGCGAGCCGCCCGGCCGGCCAGGCCCGGCCTGCGCCGGTTCCTGCTCCGGCGCCCGCGAAGCCGCAGGCCTCTCCGGCGGCGCAGCCGGATCCCGCGAAGCCTGCCCGCCCCGCCGCCGCCACACCGCCGGCGCGGGCGCCGATGTTCATCGGCGGTTCCCTGGTGCCGCCGCGTCCGGCGCGACCGCAACCCGCTGCGCCGGCCCAACCTACGTCAGCCTCCCCCGGCGGAGCTCCGGCGGCCCTGCGGCCGGTGCAGTCGCGCGGCGTGAACACGGCGGAAGTAGAGAGACTGAGGGCTGAACGGCAGGCCGCCATGGCGCGGCCTCAGCCCTCGCCTGAACCTGTTCCCCAGCCCGAAACGCCCGCCGCCGACACCAGGCCTGCCGCCCTGCGCCGGCCGGAGCAGCCGGTCGATGAGCGTCCCGCGGCCCTGCGGCGTCCTGCGGACGCTCCGGCCGCCCCCGCCGCTCGGCCGGCAGGCGCTCCCGCGAACCGCCTCAACGGCCGCAGGCCGATGGCGATCGCCGCCGGCGTGGTTGGCCTGGCCGTGGTCGGCGTCGCCGCCTTCCTCGTCCTGCGACCGGACCCCGCCGCTTCGCCCGCGAGCGAGCTGGCGCTGTCGCCGATCGAACCACCCGCCGCGCTGACGGTCACCGAGCCGCCGCCGGTGACGGCCGCAACGACGCCTGCGCCGGCGCTCGATGAGCCTGCGGACGTCGTCGCCGAAGCGGTAGCCGAGGCGGTCGCTGCTCCGCCGCCGGCCCAGCCCGCCCCGGCCACGAAGG
>JAEZEZ010000001.1 GCA_023432855.1 Pseudomonadota bacterium
GGGGGGGGCGGGGGGCGGCGACGGGGATCCGGGGCAGGGCGCCGACCACCACGCTTTCCAGCCCCGCGGCCTCGGCGGCGAGCGGGCCGGCGACGCCGATCACCGCCCGGCGCTCCAGCACCAGGGCGGTGACCGCGCCCAGGGTTTCGACGTGCAGGTTGAGGCCGACGGTCGGATAGCGCAGGTTGAAGTCGGCCAGCGCCTCCCCCAGCCAGGCGGAGGGCAGCATGACGTCCACCACCAGGTCGATCGTCGCCTCCAGCCCCTGCAGCAGGCCGCGCACGCGCGCGCGCAGGCCCTCCATTCCCTGGCCAACGACGCGCGCCTCCGACAGCACCGCCTCCCCGGCCGGCGTCAGGCGCGGGCGGCGCGTGCCCCGGCGCTCGAACAGCTCGAGGCCCAGCTGGGCCTCCAGATTGGCGATTCCGTAGCTGATCACCGAGGTGGCGCGGTTCAGCCGCCGGCCCGCGGCGGCGAAACTGCCGGTCTCGACCACGGCCAGGAAGATCCTGAGCTGGTCAAAGGTGGGGTCCCCGAGCGCGGGCATTTCAACTTCCTCGAACGATACGCCCAACTTTATACGGCTACACCGAACAGTCGGGAATGCCGATATTGGCAGCGAAACGAGGGCCCACTTGGGGACTCACCACCGAACCAGGAGGCGCACCATGACCAATCCCGCCCTGTCGACCCTGACCGACCACCGGCCGGTCGTGCTATCCGAGACGCCGCGCCGCGTGGGCTCGGTCACCCTGGTCGTGCGCGACCTGGAGGAGGTCATCGACTTCTACCAATGGATCATCGGCCTGGAACTCATCGACCGCGGGGCGCGCCACGCGCGGCTCGGCGTCGGCGGCAAGGTGCTGGTCCATCTGCGCAGCGAACCCGGCGCCCGCCCGCGCGACCCGCGTGACGCGGGCCTGTTCCACACCGCCTTCCTGCTGCCAGAGCGGGCGGACCTGGGGGCCTGGCTTTCGGCCGCGGCGGCGCAGGGCGTGCGCCTGACCGGCGCCGCGGACCACCTGGTCAGCGAGGCGGTCTATCTGAACGACCCCGAGGGCAACGGCGTGGAGATCTACGTCGACCGCCCCAGCAGCCACTGGCTGCGCACCGACGGCATGATCGAGATGACCACCGATCCGCTGGACCTGCACCGCCTCGTCGCGGCCGCCGCCGACCGGCCCTGGCGCGGCTTCCCCGAGCAGGGCGTGGTCGGCCATGTGCACCTGCAGGTGGGCGACACGGCCAGGGCCGAGGCCTTCTGGCAGGGCCCCATGGGGTTCGACGTCACCTGGCGCTATCGCGGCGGCAGCTTCTTCGGCTCCGGCGGCTACCACCACCAGCTGGCGGCCAACACCTGGAACAGCCGCGGCGCCGGCGTTCGCGACGACCAGGCCGCGGGCCTCGCGGAGGTCGAACTGATCGTCCATCCGGAGATCCTGGAGGCCGTCCGCGCGGAGGCCTCCCGCGACGACGCCGAAACGCTGGTCATCCGCGACCCCTGGGGCCTGTCCGTCGCCCTGCGCTCGGACTGAGCAGAAGGAAAGGAGACCTGCATGATGATCCCCGATCCCGCACCCTACGTCTGGCGCGCGCCGCCGGTTCGCCGGCCCGTCGCCTTCGTGCGCCGCGAGACCATCGCCCGGCGCCGCGAAGCGATGCTGGACGAGGCGCTGATGGAGACCTTCCCCGCCAGCGACCCGGTCAGCGTGGCGCACATCACCTGACCCCGCGGTCGCCCCAGCGGATGTCAGAAACGAGACCGTAACGGGACCCATTCGGCCCCTGCGCGTTGCGCATGGGCGGCGGGCGGCGGTCGCCTCCATGGATGAAGAGGAGAATGAAGATGAAGACTATCGAGGTCGGTTATCTGGTCGGAAGCCTGGCCAAGGGTTCGATCAACCGCAAGCTGGCCAAAGCCCTGACGCGGCTGGCGCCCGAAGGCATGAGCTTCAGCGAGATCGGTTATGCCGACCTGCCGCTCTACAGCTACGACTACGACGCCGACTATCCGGCTGTGGCCGAGGAGTTCAAGGCGAAGATCAGGAACTCCGACGCCATCCTGATCGTCACGCCCGAGTACAACCGCTCGATCCCGGGCGCGCTGAAGAACGCCATCGACTGGGCCAGCCGCCCCTACGGGACCAACGTGTTCGCGCGCAAGCCGACGGCGGTGATCGGAACCTCGCCCGGGTCCATCGGCACGGCCGTGGGCCAGCAGCACCTGCGCAGCATCCTGGGCTTCCTGAACGCGCCGCAGATGAACACGGTGGAGGGCTATATCCAGTTCACCCCCGACCTGATCACCGACGAGGGCGAGGTGACGGTGGAGTCCACCGAGAGCTTCCTTCGCAAGTACATGGAGGAGTTCCACGCACACGCCACGCGGGTGCTGACGGTCCTGCCGCGCGAGGCCTGAGACGCCGCTAGACCGGCGCGGGCTCGTCCTCTTTCTCGGGGTCGATCTGGGGCACCTCGGCGCTGCCCTCCAGCCGGTCGCGGGCCAGCGCTGCGCGGACGATGAGCATCAGGCTGATCGGCGTGGTCAGGGTCAGGAAGATGGCGATCAGGATCTCGTGGAAGACGAGCGCCTGCCGGGTGATCGAGAAGTAGAGGATCGAGGCGGCCAGGATCAGCAGCATGCCCATGCTGGCGCCCAGGGTGGGGGCGTGGACGCGCTGGTAGAAGCTGCGCAGGCGGGCCTGGCCGATGGCGCCGGCGAGCGCGAAGGCGGCGCCCGCCAGCATCAGCGCCGAGACCAGGATGGCGATCGGCAGCGAGACCTCGTGGCCGTTCATTCGATCACCTCCCCGCGCATGAGGAACTTGCCGAGCGCCACGCTGCTGGCGAAGCCGAGCAGGGCGATGATGGCGGCGGCCTCGAAGTAGCGCGTGCTGTCGGTGCGCACGCCCAGCGTCACCAGCATCAGCATGGCGGTGACGTAGAGGGCGTCCAGGGCGATCACCCGGTCCTGGGCGCGCGGCCCGCGCAGCATGCGGAAGGCGTAGAGGCCCATGGCCGCCACCAGCATCAGCTGGGCGATGGTGACCGAGACCTGGAGGATCGTCGCGCTCATTCGAAGATCTCCTGCAGCGGCTGCGCATAGCGCCGGGTGATGGTCTCCACCCACTCGGCGTCGTCGACGAGGTCGAAGACGTGGATCAGCAGGACGCCGCGATGGGACTCGTAGCTCATCCAGATGGTCCCCGGAGTGGCGGTGATGATGCAGGCCAGGATGGCGAGGCTGTAGGGGCTCTGCAGCTCGAGCGGGATGCGTACGAAGCCGGAGTTCAGGTCGCGCGTGCGGCCGCCGACGATGATGCGCAGCAGCGCCAGGTTCGAGCGGACGACATCATGGGTGACGGTCAGGAACAGGGTCAGCAGCTTCATCCGGTTGCGGATGCGCAGCGGCGGCGGGCGCAGGCGCTGGTAGCCCAGGCCCATGAGCACGCCGAGCACGACGGCGAGCAGCACGTGAGCGGGCGCCAGGCTCTGGTTCAGCACCAGCCAGACGACGGCCACCACCAGGCTCATGGTCGGGTTGGGCAGGATGCGCCTCATGGCTGCGCCTCCTCCCGGCCCAGCACGGACTCGATGTAGATCGTGGGATCCATCAGCTCGACCGCCGCGGCCTGGATGAAGGCCAGCGGCCACTGCACGAACACCATCAGCAGCAGCAGGCCGAAGATCAGGGCGCCGGCGGCCAGGCCCTCGTGCAGGCGGATGGTCGAGGCGATGCGCCCGCCCTCGGTCCACCACATCTGGATGCCTGCCCGGGCCATGGCGATCAGGGCGAACAGGCTGGATGCGATGAGGGCGGCGGCCAGCAGCGGGCCGGCCTCGATCCAGGGCGCCTCGGGCGCCTGCAGCAGCGGCGAGATCATCGCCACCTTGGCCAGGAAGCCCGGCAGCGGCGGGATGCCGGCGATCAGCAGGGTGCAGATCAGGAAACCGGCGCTGAGGATGCCCACGGGGGTGGGGATGACCACGGCGCGCTCGTCCTCGCCGCGGTAGAGGCCGTCGCCGTCGGGGTCATAGGCCTCGAGCAGGGACGGGTCCTCGAACTCGTCCCCGCCGTCGGCCGCAACCAGCCCGGCGAGCAGGTAGAAGGCCGAAGCCGCCAGGGTCGAGATCACCAGGTAGAGCAGCGCCCCGGTCAGCACCGTGGGGTCGCGGAAGACCAGCGCCGCCAGCAGGGTCCCGGCCGAGATCAGGACGCTGTAGCCGGCCATCCGGCCGAGATCGCGCGCCGCCAGCATGCCGACCACCCCGACCCCGATGGTCATCATGCCGAGCAGGAAGATGACCTCCAGCCCGTAGCCTTCCGACGGTCCGGCGGCGGGGCCGAAGCCGATCAGACCGAGCCTGAGCAGGGCGTAGATGCCGACCTTGGTCATGATGGCGAACATGGCCGCGGCCGGCGGGATGGCGGCCTCGTAGGTGCGCGGCAGCCAGAAGCCCATGGGCCAGGCCGCCGCCTTGATCAGGAAGGCGACCCCCAGCACCGAGGCGCCGGCATGGAACAGGGCGCGGGTGTCCGGCCCCAGGGTGGAGACCTGCTGCGCCAGCACCGCCATGTTCAGGGTGCCGGTGACGCCGAAGATCAGGCTGACGCCGACGAGGAAGAGCAGGGAGGCGACGAGGTTGATGACGATGTAGTGCAGCCCCGCCGACACCCGCCGGGGACCCGAGCCGTGCAGCAGCAGGGCGTAGGAGGCCGCCAGCAGGATCTCGAAGAAGACGAACAGGTTGAACAGGTCGCCGGTCAGGAAGGCGCCGTTCAGTCCCATCATCAGCAACTGGGCGAAGACCGGCTGGTAGGGGCCCATCTGGGTCCATCGCCCGAGCGAGAAGACCGAGTTCACCAGCCCGAGGATGGCGGCCAGCACCACCATCAGGATGGCCAGCCGGTCGGCGACCAGCACGATGGCCACGGCGGTGGGCCAGTCGCCCAGCCGGTAGGTGGCCGACAGCTCCCGCCCGTCGGCGAGGCCCGCGAGCGACAGGGCCGCAACCAGCAACAGCACGCTGGCGACGATGCTCACCCCCGCGGCCGTGCGCCGGCGCTGATTGCCGAGCAGCAGCAGCAGGGCGGCGGAGGCCAGCGGCAGCAGGATGGGGACGATGACCAGGTGCTCGGTCATTCCGGGTCATCCTTGCGGCCGTCGACGTGGTCGACGCCCGTGAAGCCGCGGGCGGCAAGCACCACCACCAGCAGCAAGGCCGTAGTGGCGAAGCTGATGACGATGGCCGTGAGCACCAGGGCCTGGGGCAGCGGGTCGGCGTAGAGCGCCAGCGTGCCAGCCTTGCCGCGCAGCACCGGCTCGGCCCCGATGCGGATGCCGCCGGTGCAGAAGATGAAGAGGTTCACGGCGTAGGACAGGAGGGTCAGGCCGACGACCACCTGGAAGGTCCGCGGGCGGAGCACCAGCCAGACACCGGAGGCGGTGAGCACGCCGATGGCGAGGGCGAGGACGATCTGCATCAGTCGCGCTCCCCGTCGGGATCGGCGCGCACGGCCTCGCTGGAGCGGGGCCGCCTGAGCGACTGGTGGGCGATGGCGATCAGGATCAGGGTCGTGGCCCCGACGACCAGGGCGAAGACCCCGAGGTCGAAGAGCACCGCCGTGGCCATGGGGATGCGGCCGAAGAAGCCGAAGTCGCCGTAGGTGAAATAGGAGGTCAGGAACGGATAGCCGAAGACCCACGAACCCAGGCCGGTGAGCAGGGCGATGAGCAGGCCCGACGCGATCCAGCGCACGGGCTCCACCCGGATGCGCGCCTCCACCCAGCGGACGCCGCCGGCCATGTAGAGCAGCACCAGCGCCACCGAGGCGGTGATCCCCGCCGCGAACCCGCCGCCCGGCAGGTCGTGGCCGCGCAGGAAGAGGTGGATGGCGAACAGCAGGATGATGGGCACGATCAGCTGGATGATGACGCCCGGCACCATCAGGTACTCGGCCAGGGTGTGGCCGGTGCTGCGGTCGCTGCGCCGCTCGTCGATGGCCTCCTGGGCCATCTTCTGGGGCGGGGGCCGCACGCTGTCCTCGCCGGGGCGGAAGCGGCGCAGCAGGGCGAACACCGCGAGCGCCACGATGGCCAGCACCGTGATCTCGCCGAAGGTGTCGAAGCCGCGGAAGTCGACCAGGATGACGTTGACGACGTTGCGGCCGCCGCCCGCCTTGTAGGCCTGGTCGAGGAAGAACTCCGAAACCGAGGTGTCGACCGGTCGGATCATCACGGCGTAGGCGAGCACGCTCATGCCGATGCCGGCGGCCGCGGCCAGGGCGATGTCGCGGATGCGCCGCAGCCGGACCGTGGCGGGCCGGCGCTCCTTCAGCCGCAGGCGCGGCGGCAGCCAGCGCAGGCCGAGCAGGATGAGGATGGTCGTCACCACCTCCACCAGCAGCTGGGTGGTGGCCAGGTCCGGCGCCGAGAGCCAGACGAAGCTGACGCAGGAGACGAGCCCCGCACCGCCCATCAGCACCAGCGCCGCGAGGCGATGGAACTTGGCCAGGGCGGCCGCCCCCACGGCGCAGATCCCGCCGATCAGCCACAGGATGGCGAAGGTCGGGTCGATGGTGGACAGCACCTCGAACCCCGGCGCGATAGGCGCGCGCCATACGGCGCCCAGGGCGGCGACAAAGGCGACGATGACGATGAACAGCACCTGGGGCTGCTGGCGGTCGCCGGGGAACAGCCGCTTGATCTGGTTGGGCCCCCAGTCGCCGATGAGCTGCAGCCCGCGCTCGAAGATCAGCTTGCCGCTGAGTTTCGGCAACAGCTTGCCCGCGACGGGGAGACGGCGGCGGAAGACGAGGTAGAGGAGGCCGCCGACGACCAGGGCTCCGAGGCTCATGGTCAGGGCGAGGTTGAAGCCGTGCCAGACCTTGAGCGTGAAGGCCGGCGCGGCGTCGCCGAGCAGCGCGACGGCCGCACGCTGCAGTCCCGGCCCTACCGTCTGCGCCGGCATCACGCCGACCACGATGCAGACCAGCGCCAGCAACCCGATCGGCAGCAGCATCCAGATCGGGGGCTCGTGCGGCTTGCGGTCGAGTTCCGTGCGGGGCGCGCCGAAGAACACCCCGACCACGAAGCGCAGCGAATAGACCACCGAGAAGGTGGTCGCGATCACGGCGACGATGGCCGGCAGGGAGGCGACGGTCGGGCCGCGCGCGGCGGCCAGGGTCTCCTCGAAGAACATCTCCTTGGACAGGAAGCCGTTCATCAGCGGCACCCCGGCCATGGCCGCCGCCGCCACCGTGGCCAACACCGTGGTCACCGGCATGAAGCGGGCAAGGCCGCCGAGCTTGCGGATGTCGCGGGTCCCGGTCTCGTGGTCGACGGCGCCGGCGGCCATGAACAGCGAGGCCTTGAAGACCCCGTGGTTGACCACGTGGAACAGGGCCGCGACGCAGGCCAGCGGACTGTTCAGCCCGAGCAGGAAGGTGATCAGGCCCAGGTGGCTGATGGTCGACCAGGCCAGCACGCCCTTCAGGTCGTTCTGGAACATGGCCATGAACGCCCCCCACAGCAGGGTGATCAGGCCCGCGGCGGTGACGGCGAAGAACCAGCTTTCCGTCCCCGACAGCGCCGGCCACAGCGTCATCATCAGGAAGATGCCCGCCTTCACCATGGTGGCGGAGTGCAGGTAGGCCGACACCGGCGTCGGCGCCGCCATGGCCTGGGGCAGCCAGAAGTGGAATGGGAACTGGGCGCTCTTGGTGAAGGCGCCGATGAGCACCAGCGCCAGCGCCGGGCCGTAGACCGGACTGGCCCGGATGACGTCGCCGGCGGCGACGATGGTCGAGATGTCGTGGCTGCCGGCCACCCCGGCCAGCAGCAGGAGGCCGGCCAGCAGGCAGAGCCCGCCCGCGGAGGTGACGATCAGCGCCATGCGCGCGCCCTCGCGCGCCGCCGCGCCGCGATGCCAGTAGCCGATCAGCAGGAAGGACAGCAGGCTGGTCATCTCCCAGAAGACCACCAACTGGATGACGTTGGACGACAGGACCACGCCGATCATGGAGCCCGAGAAGGCCAGCAGCAGCGAATAGAAGCGCGGCACCGGGTCCTCGGCGGACATGTAGTAGCGGGCGTAGATGCTGACGAGCAGGCCGATGCCGAAGATCAGCATCAGGAACACCCAGTTCAGGCCGTTCAGCGCCAGGCCGAAGTCGAGCCCGAGCACGGGGGCCCAGGCGACCGACCAGGCCAGCCGCTCCTCGCCCTGCATCTGCGCGGAGAGGAGGAGCGAGATGGCCAGCCCCGCCACCATGACGCCGGTGGCGAGACCCGCGGCCGTGGTGCGGGCGTTGGCCGGCAGAAACGCCGCGACGAGGCTCCCGGCGAAGGGCGCCAGCAGCAGGGCAAGCAGGGCCGGCTCAGCCCCCGGCATCGGCGCTCGCGATGGCGCCCGGGCGGGGCCCGGAGCCTGCGTCGGATGCAGTCAGATTTGGCAAGATCATCCCCTCGATCACCTACCGGCTGGCCAGTGGAAATCAAGCGTCCCGGCCCTGCGCAGAGGGCAGAATCGCATGCGGGGCAAGGTTTTTCCACAATTGTCTCACCCAAGGTTGCGGTTTGATTGAAGGCCCGGGGTTCGGGGCTACATTGATCATGGGTCTATCTTTCCGGCCGGGCCCCAGGATGGAGCGATGACGTGAGCGAGCCGACACAGAGCCTGCCCCGAAAAATCCTTCTCGCCACCGACCTCAGCGGTCGCGGCGACCGGGCCCTGGACCGCTCGGTCCTGCTGGCTAATCGCTGGGACGCGGAGCTGGTGGTAGTCCACGCCCTGGGGCCGCATCCGCTGTCCGGCGCCGGCGACGAGCTGCCCTCGTGGCGACGGCCCCCGGACATGTCCGAACTGGTCGAGCGCCAGATCCGCGAGGATCTGCGCGAAGCCCCTCCCCGCCTGCGCGTGGCGGTCGACGAGGGTGAGCCGCTGAAGGTCATCCTCGACGCCGTCGAGCGCGAGGCGCCGGACCTCCTCGTGGTCGCCCTCGGCCATGGGCGGCTGACCGAGGGGCTGTCGCGGACGGTCGACGAGCTGTTCCGGCGCGCCCCGGTCTCCATGCTGGTGGTGAAGAAGCGTCCCAACGGGCCCTATGGCCACATCCTGGTCGGCACGGATTTCACGCCCGAAGCCATGCACGGGCTGGAGGAGACGGCGCGGCTGTTCCCCGACGCCGGCCTCGCCGTCATGCACGCCTACGAGCTGCCGTACCGGAGCTTCTACGACCCGGCCAGGGTGAGCGCCGACAGCGACCAGGCCCAGCTGGAGGCCCTGCGCGCCTGGCTCGCCCAGGCCAACCTCGACGACGAGGCCCGCCGTCACGTCATGGCGCTGGTCGAACAGGGTCCCGCCGAGCGGATGCTGAGCGCCTACGCCTTCGAGAAGCGCGCCGACCTGACCGTCATCGGCGCCTACGAGCGCGGGCGGCTGTTCCACATGGTGGTCGGCGGCAAGGGCCCCGCCATCGTCCAGAACGCTCCCGGCGACGTACTGGTCGTGAGGGCGCGGCGGACGTAGGGCGCAGCCGGGGACTGGATGGCGCCGCAGGCGCTTCCTGTCCCCAGAGGCGTGAAGCCGGCCCGCGGGCCAGGTATCCGCGCCGTTCGGGGACAGGAAGCAGCCGGTGGCCGCCATCCAGTCCCCTGATGAGCCCCCCTACGCCGGCGGGGCGACGGGTTCGGGCAGGTCGGGCGGGACGGCGCTGTCGTCCTCGCCGCGCGAGATGACCGTGGCGATGGCCAGGTCGCCGGTGACGTTCAGCGTCGTGCGGCACATGTCGAGGAAGCGGTCGACCCCGAGGATCAGGCCGATGCCCTCCGGCGGCACGCCGACCATGACCAGGATCATTGCCACCACCGGCAGCGAGCCGGCAGGCACCCCGGCCGTGCCGATGCCGCCCAGGATGCACACCAGCATGACCAGGAACTGCTGGCCCAGGCTGAGTTCAACGCCGAAGAACTGGGCCAGGAAGAGGACGGTGACGCCCTCGAACAGGGCGGTGCCGTTCTGGTTGGCGGTGGCCCCGACGGTGAGCACGAAGCGCGAGATCTTGCGGGGCAGCTTCAGCTCGGTCTCGGCCGCGCGCAGGGCGACCGGCAGGGTGGCGTTGGACGAGGCGGTGGAGAAGGCCACCACCATCGGCTCCTGCACGCCCCTGAAGAAGGCGAGCGGCGAGCGCGCGCCCAGCAGCCAGACCAGCAGCGGGTAGACCACGAACATGTGGATGGCCATGGCGCCGACGGCCACGCCGACATAGGCCGCCAGCCGCATCAGGAGGTCCCAGCCGAACAGGGCGGCGAGGTTGAACATCAGCGCGGCGATGGCGATGGGGGCGAAGCGGATCACGAGGTTGATCAGCTTCATGGTGACCTCGAGCACGCCCTCGATCACCTCCTGGAGGCGGTCCGTGGAGCGGCTCCTGGCCATCACCAGCCCGACCCCGAAGAACAGGGCGAAGACCATCACCGGGAGGATCTGGTTCTCGGACGCGGCGGTGAAGAAGTTGGACGGGATCAGCTCCAGGAAGAACTGGCCCAGCTGCACCGACTCCGGCGCATTGCCCACGATCGAGGCGGCGCCCCCGGCCCCCTGGGCCAGCAGCTGCTGGGCCAGCACCGGATCGACCCCGTCGCCCGGCCGGAACAGGTTGACCATGCCCAGGCCGATGAGCACCGCGATGGCCGAGACCACCACGGTCAGCAGCAGGGTGCGCCCGCCGGCGCGGCCGAGCGCCTTCAGGTCCCCCATCTCGGCCACCCCGATGACGAGGGCGGAGAACAGCAGGGGGATGACCAGCATGAACAGCAGGCGCAGGAAGATCTGGCCGATGGGACCGGTGACGTTCTCGGTCACCCAGACCACCCAGGCGACGTCCGCCCCCACCGCCAGGTTCACCGCCAGCCCGCCGATGAGGCCGACGAGGAAGCCGATCAGCATCAGCCAGTGAAGCGCGATCTTGCCCGGTTGCGTGGTCTGCATGGATGTCCCCCTGCCCGCGCCCTCCCCGGACGCCGCTGAGCCCCCAAGGGGGTAAACGAGCGCGCCGGGACGGGCAATGGATTGTGGACGCGGGCGGCCGGGTCGCAGGCGCCGGACCGTCCGTCACTCCACAGCCGGGCAGAGAACGACGCGCTGACCGCGCGGTTGGGTTGCGGTCGGTCAAAGTGCCCTTATCCTTGCCCCGACGGGGACAGGCGTCGAGGGGAACATGCTGACGATCTATGAACTGGCGGCGGTGCTGCTGTCGCTGTCGGCCATCTTCGGCTGGGTCAACCGTCGCTTCCTGCGGCTGCCGCACACCATCGGCCTGCTCCTTATGGGCCTTGGCTCCTCGTCATTCCTGCTGTTGACCCAAGCGCTCTTCCCGGGCCTTGAGCTGACCACCAGCCTCCAGCGGGCGATCGCTCAGATCGACTTCTACGACACCATCATGAACGGCATGCTGGCCTTCCTGCTGTTCGCCGGCGCGCTGCACGTCGATTTCGCAAAGCTGCGGGACCAAGGGTGGGCCATAGGCCTGCTGGCCACCGTCGGGGTGGTGATCTCCACCGTGGTAATCGGGGCGGTGCTTTGGCTGGTGTCCGGGCTCGTTGGCTTCCCGGTTCCACTGGCCTGGGCCCTGGTCTTCGGCGCCTTGATCTCGCCGGTCGATCCGGTGGCGGTGCTCAGCCTGCTGAGGACGGTCAAGGTGCCGGAATCCCTGAAGGCCAAGATCGCGGGGGAGGCGTTGTTCAACGACGGCGTCGCGGTGGTGGCTTTCAGCGTGCTGGTGGCGGCGGCCGTGTCCGCCGGCGCTGGCAGCGAAAGCCTCAGCCCCGTGCACATCGGAGAAATGTTGCTGGTCGAGGGCGTGGGCGGCGTGGTCTTCGGCCTGCTCGCCGGCTGGCTGGCTCAGCGGGCCATGGCCGCCATCGACGACCACGTCGTCGAGATCCTGGTTTCAGTAGCGGTGTGCGCAGCCACTTACGCCATCAGCCTCCGCTTGCACATCTCCGGTCCCATCGCGGTGGTGGTCGCCGGCCTGATGGTCGGCAACCACGGCTCCACCATCGTCATGAGCGAGCAGGTGAAGCGTTACATGTACGCCTTCTGGGAAGTGGTGGACGAGATTCTGAACTCGGTGCTCTTCCTGCTCATCGGCCTGGAAGTGCTCGTGCTGGTCTTCGCCCCGGCCTACGCCTGGCTGGTGCTCATCAGTATCCCGGTGGTGTTGCTGGGCCGCCTCATTTCGGTGGCTGCGCCGATTACGCTGCTGTCCCTGCGGCAGACTTTCTCGCGCAGCGTGATCCCGGTGATGACCTGGGGCGGACTTCGCGGCGGTGTCTCGGTGGCGCTGGCGCTGGCCCTGCCCGACAGCCCATACAAGCCGGTGCTGCTGGCTGCGACCTACGCGGTGGTCATCTTCTCGATCGTGGTCCAGGGCCTGAGTGTGAAATGGGTGGTCGCCAGGACCCTGCCCGCAGCGCCACCGCCGGGAGACCTGGAGCTGAAGTCGCCGACGCCGACGCCCTAGATCACCCGCCCCATGGTCAGGGCGACGGCCAGGGCGCAGAGCAGCAGGGCGGCGAGGAGCACGACGCGGCCGCCGCGGCGGCGGGGGGCGACGCGGCGGGTGCGGCCGCGCTGCATGTAGGCCAGGGGGCGGCCCTGCCCCACCTCGCTGCCGGAGATGTTGTGGCGGCGCATCATGGCCTTCCCTCCAGGATGGAGCCGCCCTGATGCGGCGCGGTGAGTTCGTCGGCGCGGTCGCGCAGGCGCGAGATGCTGCACAGCATGGTCAGGCGCACATCGTCGCCGGCCGGGATGCGCGGGTCGTCCCAGAGGAACTCGTTCAGGTCTGCGTCGGTCATCAGGCGCTCGGCCAGGATGCGCGGCGCCTGGGGGCCGGCCTCGGTGAGGCGGGCCTCGTAGCGGGCCACGAGGTCGAGCGCGCGATCGACCGGATGGCCGTCCTGGCCCAGCACGCGCCGGCGCAGGGCCTCGCGTTCGGCCGGATCGGCCTCGGCGCCCAGGAGGTCGTGCGGGCCGGCGTTGCCGCCGCCCTCGGTCAGGCGCTGGAAGGCGAGCGCAAGCAGCTGGTCGCGCCCCGACGGCGAGGCGGCGAGCTCCCGCATCCTGGCGGCCAGCACGGCGGCGACCTCCTCGGGCGCACGCCGGGTGAGCAGGTCGAGCCGTTCCCACCGCGCCTCGCCCAGGGCCTCTCCGGCGACCAGGGCGAGGACGTCCTCGACGGTGTCAGGCGCCAACGCGGTCATGGGCGTTCTCCACATCGACGAGTCGGACGGCATGGGTGCGGCCGCCGGCGTCGGTCCAGGCGAACTCGGCGCCGCGCACGAGGCCGATCAGGGCGGCGCCGACCGGCGACAGCACCGAGATGCGGCCCTGGTCGATGTCGGCGTCCTGCGGCTCGACCAGGCGCACGACGCGCACCTGGGCCGTGGCCGGGTCCTCGAAGGTGACGAGGCTGCCCAGACGGACGAACCGCTCGGGCGACTCCCCTTCGCGCACGACGACGGCGCGTTCGAGCTCGGCCTGCAGAAGCCGCGCGCCGGGCAGGCGTCCCTCGTGGTCGCCGACCAGTTCATACAGCCGGTCGAGGTCGGCCTCGGTGACGTAGATCTGCGGCGGGGGCTGGGCGTGGGCGGCGGGTTGCGACATGGTTGTTCTCCGTGGGCCGGAGACCGTGGGCTCGCGAATAGCGCGCGCCCTTGAGCAGTCACCGGCGATTGTCT
The DNA here is from genome assembly GCA_023432855.1 of Pseudomonadota bacterium. Taxonomy (GTDB): domain Bacteria; phylum Pseudomonadota; class Alphaproteobacteria; order Caulobacterales; family Caulobacteraceae; genus JAEZEZ01. Next base: position 13,746 of record JAEZEZ010000001.1, read on the forward strand.
GTCTTGATGTGCGCGAAGTCTTCCACTCCGCCCCTTCTGGCGGAATGGCTCGGTCAGTCACGAAAAAATCTCAAGTATTCCCCGAACCCTGAGCTTCTGCTCGACAGGAGTCCGGGGCTAGCCGCCTGCGATGAGGCGTCCCGCGTGGTGCGTTTTTCGCGCGAAACCGAGGAATTTACACATAGCCCCCAGACAATGGGGACCCGGCGGATGTAAGTCAACGGCGATGGCGCCGCGGCGGGAACCCGAGACCGCCCCCGCGTGTTTAGACCTCGGCCGAGAAGCAACCCCGAGGACCGGCATGGCGCGCGGCGACTGGACGGTGCGGTTCGACAAGTGGCTCCCGGAGACGCCTCCGGACGGGCGTTCGCCCTGGGCCTATCTGGACGACCTGACGGAGGGCGACCGTTTCCCCAGCGCCTCGGACTGCGCCTTCACCATCTACGAGCGCCGGGTGCGCGATCCCTACCGCGACGGCTACGTCCCCCTCTTCCGCCCTGAGCGCGAGCGCGACCGGCGGCACTGACGCCCGGCAATTCGGACATGAAAATGGGGACCCGCCCTGCGGCGGGTCCCCTTTCCGTTTGACGCCGAGCCGGGGCTAGAAGCGCAGGTTCAGGGAGACGCGGCCCATGTGGGACTCGGTCTCGTCGCCGATGCGGCCGCGGTAGGACACGCCCAGCGACAGGTTCTCCATGACGTCGGCGGACAGGCCCGCGTCGATCAGGGCCATGCCGCCGTCGGCCTCGGGCACGTCGTTGTAGAGGGTCATGGCCGGGTTGTTGGCCAGGCCGGCGGAGACCAGGCTCGCGTCGTATTCGAGGTTGTCGCGGTAGCCGGCTTCCAGGTAGCCGCTCAGCGGGCCGCCGAGGCCGGCCTCGAGGCGCACGGAGGCCTCGGCGGTGATCGCCTCGATGCTGCGGTCGCCGATCACGTGGCGGACCAGTTCGCCGTCCTCGGTATAGCCCTCGACCTCGTTGTCGACGTAGCCGATGGCGGCGCGCGGCGAGACCGCCACGGAGCCCATGTCGAACACCCAGCCCGCCTGCAGCTTGGCCGAGACGGTCGCACCCTCGGTGGTGGAATCGTTGACCACCGTGGGCACCATGGTGATGCGCTCGATGTCGCGATAGTTGTCCATGCCGACGCCCGCCTGGGCGTTGATGAACAGGCCGCCGCCCGAGCGCCAGCCGAGGTAGGCGTCAATGCCGACGCTCTCGGAATCGAACGACTGCAGGCCGGCTTCCACGTCGGAGCTGGTGAAGCTGAACATGCCGCCCAGGATCAGGTTCTCCGAAACGGCGTGGTCGAGCGCGATGCGGAAGCTCGTGGAGCGGTCCTCGACCTCGGGCATCAGGCCCCGAGCGTCGGTGTTGGAATCCTCGCCGTCGACGATGATCGACACGGCGGTGCGGTCGGCGTCGAACGCGCCCGTGCCGATGCGGGCGAACACCAGGTCCGTCGCCTGGGCGCGGTGGCGCAGCGCGGTCTCGCCCTGGGCCGCGGTCGGGACCGACAGGTCGCCGTAGTAGAGGTAGTCGGTGGCGAGCGCCGCGAAGAGGGCGTGCATCGCCTCGGTCGGGTGCACGCCGTCCCAGTAGGCGTAGGTCTCGGGCGTGGCGCAGACGCTGACGCCCGTGAAGCAGGTGTCGCTGATGTTGGTGAAGCCGAAGCGCGAGGGATCCTCCGCCACCAGTTGCCCGAACTGGTAGATGTCCATGTGGATCACGTTCGTGCCCGGATTGGCGGCGGCCTCGGCGAACAGGTTGGTCAGCAGCTGGGCGTTGAAGGCGTTGACGCCGGCGTCAGCCAGCGGGCCGGCCGGGTGGGCCGAGAACTGCGGCGTCTGGGTCAGCTGGGGCAGGTTGGCGACCAGCACCGTGCCGGCGCCGGCGTCCGCCACCGCGTCGACCAGGCCGCCGATGTCGTTGGCCGCGCCCGTGCCGACGGCCGCCATGTAGAGGAACGGGTTGGCGCTGACCGAGGCGGGGGCGAGGTTGTTGAAGATGTTGTTGGCGCCGCCCCACAGGGTGACGAGGTCGGCCTCGCCGAAGGTCCCGCCGGAGCCGAGGTAGGCCGCGACCTGATCGGTCATGGGCGGGGGGATCGGGTTGGTGCTGGTCCAGGCGCCGCCGAAGGCCCAGTCGACCGAGCCGGTGGTGTCGCCGTAGCCGCCGAGCGGGCCGAAGCCGAGCTGCTCGACCCAGACCAGGCCGTCCGAGAAGCGCCCGCCGAAGTAGGGCGGCGGCGGCGCGGCGCCCAGCAGCGCCAGGTTGCCGTTGTCGGACAGGCTGTCGCCGAAGACGACGAGGTCCTGGTATTCCTGAGCCTGGGCCGCGCCGGCGGCGCCGAACAGGCCGATGCAGAGGGCGGCCGCGGCGGCCGTGGTCATCAGTTTCATGTTTCTTCCCCGACCCGCGCACACCCGGCGCGGTTGCTTTCCACAGTGTGACTGATCAGGGTTCAGCCGCAAGCTGACGCTAGGGAAGGCGGCGGCCGATTTCCGCCGGGCGTGGCGGATTTCCAACGGTTGCGGGGCATGTCGCCTCTCCTTCAGGAGAGGACGCGAGCGGGTCGCACAGCGAGCCGGAGCGGGTGAGGCGGTTGTGCAAGCCGCCGACGCCTCACCCGAGTTCGCTGCGCGACCTCGTCCTCTCCTGAAGGAGAGGAAAGGGTCAGTGCAGCACCCGGAACTTGAGCGTGCCGGGGACCGCCTTCAGGGCGGCCATGGCGGCGCGGCCGTAGTCGTGGTCGACGTCGGTGATGACGTAGCCGGTGCGCTCGTCGGTCTTCAGGTGCTGGGCCAGGATGTTCAGGCCGTGCTCGGCGAGCGCGCCGTTGATCGCCGCCAGCACGCCGGGCTGGTTGCGGTGGATGTGCAGCAGCCGGTGCGCGCCCGACACCTCCGAGAGCTGCACGTTGGGCAGGTTGACGCTGAAGGTGGTGTCGCCGCGGTGGACGAAGCCCAGCAGCCGCTCGGTGGCGAAGTCGGCGATGGAGGCCTGGGCCTCCTCGGTGGAGCCGCCGATGTGCGGCGACAGGATGACGTTGGGCAGGCCGCGCAGCGGCGTGTCGAACGGCTCGCCGTTCACCGCCGGCTCCTCGGGGAAGACGTCGACGCCGGCGCCGCCCAGCCGGCCCTCGCGCAGGGCCTCGGCCAGGGCCTCGACGTCGACCACGTGGCCGCGCGAGAGGTTCAGCAGCACCGCGCCCGGCTTCATGCGCGCCAGCTCCTGGCGGCCGATAAGGCGGCTGTTCTCGGCCCGGCCGTCCACGTGCAGGGTGACGATGTCGGCGCTTTCCAGCAGTTCGGCCAGGGTGCGGGCGCGGCGCGCGGCGCCGTAGGCGAGCTTCTCGCCCAGGTCGTAGTAGATCACCCGCATGCCCAGCGCCTCGGCCACCACCGACAGCTGCGATCCGATGGCGCCGTAGCCGATGATGCCGAGCGTCTTGCCGCGGATCTCGCGGGCGCCCTCGGCGGTCTTGGACCAGCGGCCCTGATGGGCCTCGGCCGAGCGGTCGAACAGCCGGCGCGACAGGGCGATGATCTCGCCCACCGCCAGCTCGACTACCGAGCGGGTGTTGGAATAGGGCGCGTTGAACACCGCCACGCCCCGCCCCGCGCAGGCGCCGAGGTCGATCTGATTGACGCCGATGCAGTAGGCGGCCACCGCAAGCAGCCGGTCGGCGCCGGCGAGCGCCGCCTCGCCGAGCTGGGTCTTGGAGCGGATGCCGAGCACGTGGACGCCCTTCAGGCGCCGGGCCAGCTCCGCCTCGTCGAGCGCGCCCTTCTCGACGCTGACGTCGTAGCCCTCGTCGCGGAAGCGGTCGGCGGCGTCGGCGTGGACGTTCTCGAGCAGCAGCACCTTCATGCGGCTGCGCGGATAGGAGAAGCGGCCCGCCACCCCCTCGGCGTGCAGCACCTCGTCCCAGGAGCGCGAGACGCGGTCGGCGGCGTCGATCACTTTCGGGCGGGCGACGTTCTCGGTGAAGGCGTGGAAACAGTCGGCGGCGCCGGCCTGGCGCACCTCGACGTCGGTCCAGCCGTCGCCGACCATGACCACCCGGCCCGACAGCCCCAGCCCGCGCACCGCCTCGACCTTGCCGCCGTCGCGCGACAGGGGGTTGGCCTCGTCCAGGCCCGTGACCGCGCCCTCGGCGTCGAAGGCCAGGCGGTTGGCCAGCACGTGATCGGCGGCGATCCCGAACTCGGCGGCGACCGGGTCGATGAAGTCGTGGAAGCCGCCCGAGACGATGTAGACGCGCCCGGCGTGCCGTTCGAAGAAGTCGCGGTTGCGGCGGATCGAGGCCGAGACCTCGCCCGTCAGCCGTTCGATCAGCGGCGCCAGGTGTTCGCGCCGCGGCTTCAGCAGCGCAAGCCGGCGTTTCAGCGCCTCGCCGAAGCCGATGTCGCCGCCCATGGCCGCGTCGGTCAGGGCCTTCACCTCGGCCAGGATCGCGTCGCGGTCGGGCGCGTCGGCCAGCGCAATTTCGCCCAGTACGTCGAGCGCCTCCACCCGAGTGAAGGTTGAATCGAAGTCGACGATGAAGGTCGGCGCAGCGGGCATGGAGCTTCTCTGTTCGCAGTCGCAGCAAAGCATCGATTCGGCGCCGGCGCGAGCATGCGGTAATTGTTAAGCCTGACGGGGCGGGCGCGGGCGATCGGGATGGACCGGCGGCGGGTCAAGGATGCGGGGGCGAAGGCCGGCAGCCTTCGGTTCAATCCGCTGTGGCTGCTGGATGCGGCGGGGATCGCCGGGGCAGTGTCGTTCGTCTTTCTGGCTGTCGCGCCCCCTGCCCTGCCCCCGTTCCTCGACGCCCTGCTGTTGCGCGAGGGTGCGTTGGCGGTCGCTGTGCTGGCCGCGGCCGTGCGGCTGGTCGACCTGCGCAACCGCCGCGCCCGGGCCCGCGCCGCCGCACGCAGCGAACTGCTGCGGCGGCTCACCGCGCTCGACGACGCGCTGATGGACCTGCGCCGGTCGCTGTCGCACGAGACCTCGCGCCGCTTCGTCGAGCGGCGGGTGGGCTTCGCCGCCGGACTGGACCGCATCCGGCGCTCGCTCGGCGAGACCGAGGCGGGCCTGGCCGAAGCGGCGGTCGAAATCTGCAAGACCCTGGCCGAGGAGTTGACCCGGGCCATCCCGCGCCGGGCGGCCATCGCCTCGGTCGCCTACCGCCTGCGCCAGGAGGCCGACCGCGCGGTGCGCCGCGGCGAGATCAGCCCGATGGTGGCGCGCGAGCTGTCCAGCCTGATCGAGGACGGGCTGGCGGTGATGGACGCGGCGCTGTTCGCCGAGAGCAACGCCGACCACTTCGGCCGCCTGGGCGCCGTGCAGCGCAGCTTCGCCCGGCAACTGGAGCCGTGGGACGGCGAGATCGTGCGCCAGATCGACCGCCAGGCCGCCGACCTGTTCGCCGAACTGAACCGGCATGTCCGCGACAAGGTCGACGTGGCCGACACCCTGACCGCCTGGGAAGGCGTGCGCGAGCCGCTGGAGTTCGCCCTAGCCGGCGCGGACGCCGTGCGCCCCCGGCGCATGCCGCCTGTCCAGCCCCGGCCGCGCCTGTCCCGTCGCTTCGACACGGCTCCGGCGCCCGGCGACCGGGGCGACGCCCCGGCCCTGCCGCTCAGGCTGCCGGCGGCGAACGACTGAGGCGGAGCCAGGCCTGCCTCTCCCTTGGGAGAGGACGGGGATGCGGAGCAGACCCGGGTGAGGCGTCGGCGGACTTCACCATCGCCTCACCCGCTCCGTCTCGCTGCGCGAGCCGCTCGCGTCCTCTCCTGAAGGAGAGGAGACCTTGTCGCAGCGCCTTAAATTCGGCCGGGCGGTCACCTATCTGCGCCTCTTCCGATAAAGTCTCATCTCTCACCTGCAGCGACGCTCCGGCGCCGCGCCCGGAAAACGCGACGTGACAGACCATCCCATCCCCGCCGACGACCTGGTCGCCGGTTTCCAGATCGAGAACTGGCCCGTGCGCGGCCGCATCGTCCGCCTGGGCGAGGTAGTCGACGACATCCTGCGCCGTCACGCCTATCCCGAGCCGGTCGCCAACCTGCTGGGCGAGGCCTGCGCGCTTGCGGCTCTGGTGGGTGCGAGCCTGAAGTTCGACGGCCGTCTGATCGTCCAGGCCCAGGGGGACGGCGCGGTCAGCTATGTGGTCGCCGACTACGACACCGCCGGCGGCCTGCGCGGCTATTGCGCCTTCGACGCCGAGAAGGTCGAGGCCCTGAGCCAGGGGTTCGCGCGGCCCGGCGCCAGCACCCTGCTCGGCAAGGGCGTCTTCGTCATGACGGTGGACCAGGGTCCGGACATGGAGCGCACCCAGGGCATCACGCCCATCGAGGGCGAGACGCTGGCCCTGTGCGCCGAGCATTACTTCGCCCAGTCGGAGCAGCTGCCCACGCGGGTGCTGCTGGCCGTGGGCGAACTGCAGACCGCCGAGGGCTCGTCCTGGCGGGCGGGCGGGGCGATGATCCAGCACATCGCCGGCGACGAGGCGCGCGGTTCGACCGACGAGGCGTGGAACCGCGAGCAGATCCTGTTCCAGACGCTGGGCGAGGACGAGCTGATCGACCCGACCCTGCCGACCGACCGGGTACTCTATCGCCTGTTCCACGAGGACGGCGTGCGCATGTTCGACGCCAAGCCGCTGCGCGCCTACTGCCGCTGTTCGGAGGAAGGGGTGCTCGGCATGCTGCGCCTGTTCCCCGAGGGCGAGCGCTCCGAGATGGTCGAGCCCGACGGCAATATCCACGTCACCTGCGAGTACTGCTCGCGCCAGTACGTGGTGGCGCCCCAGGGGGTGTAGGAGGCCTCTACACACTGTCCGTCATCCTCGGGCGATAGGGAGCCGCAGGCGACCGAAGACCCGAGGACCCAGCAGCGAAAACGCCGACGCTGCGGCGTCGTTGGCGGCAGCCTCAAGGGTTGTCGGGGTCGAGCAGCCAACGATTGCTGGTCTCGTCGTACCAGCCGTCCGACAGGTCCCGCCACTCTGCGTTCTCGGCCTCGATCAGGTCGAGCTTCCACTTCCGGATATAACGCTTGAGGCTCTTCTCGCGCTGGATCGCGGTGGCCATGTCGTCAAACGCCTCGAACCAGACGAGTCGGGTGCACCCGTAGGTCTTCGCAAAACCCTCGAAGTGCCCGTGCTTGTGCTGCAGGACGCGCAGCCAAAGGTCGCTGGTGACGCCGATGTAGAGCGTGCCGTTACGGCGGCTGGCGAGGATGTAAACGGCGATGAAGGGGCGGTGCCGGGCCATGCGTGCAGCCTAGCTCAACCGCCGCTCGCCTTCACCACGGTCGCGCTTGCTGGGTCCTCGGGTCTCCGGTCGCTCCGCTCCCTATCGCCCGAGGATGACGAAGGTAATTTACGTTGCGAGGAACGAGCAGGCTCCTTACCCCAGGTCCAGCGCGTAGCCGGCCGACCTCACCGTGCGGATCGGGTCCTTTTCGCCGGGGGCGGTGATGGCCTTGCGCAGGCGGCCGATGTGGACGTCGACGGTGCGCACCTCGACGTAGACCGACGAGCCCCAGACGGCGTCCAGCAGCTGTTCGCGGCTGAACACCCGGCCGGGGTGCTGCATGAAGTGGTCGAGCAGACGGTATTCGGTGGGGCCGAGGTGGATGTCGCGCCCGCCGCGGCGCACACGGTGGGCGACCCGGTCCATGACCAGGTCCCCGCGCTGCACTTCGTCGTCGGCCAGACCGGGCCGTATGCGGCGCAGCACGGCGCGGACCCGGGCGGTCAGCTCGCTCATCGAAAACGGCTTGGTCAGGTAGTCGTCGGCGCCGGTGTCGAGGCCGCGCACCCGGTCGCCCTCCTCGCCACGCGCGGTCAGCATGATGATCGGCAGGTTGCGCGTCGCGGATCGTGCGCGCAGGCGGCGGCAGACCTCGATGCCGGAGACCCCGGGCAGCATCCAGTCCAGGATCATCAGGTCGGGCGCGCGCTCCTCGACCTGCAGCAGGGCCTCCTCGCCGTCCCCGGCCAGGCCGACCTCGTAGCCTTCCTTTTCGAGGTTGTAGTGGAGGAGGGTGGCCAGCGCGTCCTCGTCCTCCACCACCAGGATGTAGGGCCTGGCCACGGCGCGGGCGCTCAGACTTCCGTCGGTTCGCCGCGCGGCCGCTCGCCCGCGAGCGGCTGGCCGGTCAGGTCGTAGTGCGCCATCTCGGCGATGTTGGTGGCGTGGTCGCCGACCCGCTCGAGGTTCTTGGCCATGAACAGCAGGTGGGTCGCCGCTCCGATCATGCGCGCGTCGCCCATCATGTAGGTGAGCAGTTCGCGGAACAGGCTCTCGTAGTGGTCGTCGACCTCGTCGTCGTGGGTCCACACCTCGACCAGACCTTCGACCTCGCCGCGGGCGTAGGCGTCGAGCACGGCTTTGAGCCGGGTCTGCACCAGGGCGCCCATGCGGCCGAAGGAGCGGGTCAGGCTGGTCATGCCCTCGGCCTGGTCCAGTTGCACCAGGCGCTTGGCGATGCCCTTGGCCATGTCGCCGACGCGTTCAAGCGACATGGAGATCTTGATCGCCGCCACCGCCCGGCGCAGGTCCGCGGCCATGGGCTGGCGCAGGGCGATGACGCGGAAGGCCGCGCGCTCCAGCTCGGCCTGCAGTTCGTCCAGCACCTTGTCCCGCTCGATGACCTGGCGGGCCAGCTCCACGTCCCGCTTGACCACCGCCTGGACCGCGTCGGCCAGAAGGGCCTCGGCCTGGCCGCCGAGCTGGGCGACCTGGGCGCTCAGCCGCTCGAGCTCTTCGCCGAAGGAGGCGACGATGTGGGAATGGGACATCCGGTGCACCTTGTCTCTCCGGGACCGCTGACCCCGGCGCCCCGGGGATTACGATGATTGTACGACAGTTTTGTTGCGGTCCGAGGCCTCGGGGCCGTCGGCGCGCGGCAGGTAGACGGTGAAGGCCGCCCCCTCGCCCGGCGCGCTTTCGACGACCAGGCCGCCGCGGTGACGGTTGATGATGTGCTTGGCGATGGCCAGCCCCAGACCGGTGCCGAGGCGGTCGCCGCTCTTCTGGCCCTCGACGCGATAGAACCGCTCGGCCAGCCGCGGCAGGTGCTGGCGCGCGATCCCCGGGCCGTGGTCGGCCACGCGCACGGCGGCGTAGCGCCGGGCAGGCTCCCGCTCGGGAACCAGCAGGGGGTGGCGGGCGCGTTCGGCCTTTCGCGGGGCGCGCAGCGCCTCGGCGCCCAGGTCCGGGGTGATCTCGATCTCCACCGCCCCGCCGTCGGGCGAATACTTCACCGCGTTCTCGATCAGGTTCTGGAGCACCTGCACGATCTGGTCGCGGTCGCCTGCGACGATCGCCTCGCGCGGGCCGGCGCCGGTCACCGATACGGTCACGCCGCGCGCGGCCAGCTGTGGCGTCAGGGCGTCCAGCACGTCGCCGGCGACCAGCGCCAGGTCGGCGCGGCCATGGGGGGCCACGTGCTCGTTGAGCTCGATGCGGCTGAGGGACAGCAGGTCGGCGATCAGCCGCCCCATGCGGTCGGCCTGCACCGCCATGATGTCGAGGAAGCGGTCGCGGGCGGCCGCGTCGTCTCGCGCCGGACCCCGCAGGGTTTCGATGAAGCCGGTCAGCGAGGCGAGCGGGCTGCGCAGCTCGTGGCTGGCGTTGGCGAGGAAATCGGCGCGCATGGCTTCGAGCGCGCGCGCCTCGGTGACGTCGCGCAGGTGCAGCAGCGCCATCGAAGGGGCCCCCTGCTCCCCGGGCACGCTGCGGGCGAGCGCCGACCACTGCCGGCCGCGGCCGGCGACGTCGACGTGCCGCTCTCCGCCGGCGAGCGCCGCCTCCACCGCCGCCAGCACGTCGGGCGAGCGGACCACGCCCACCAGGGCGGGTCGGTCCTGTCCGATGCGAAAGAGCTCCCGGGCGGCCGGATTGGCCAGCAGGACCCGGCGGCCGGACAGGTCATCGCCCTCGGCCCCGATCACCAGCACCGGCTCGGGCAGGGCCTCGAACACGGCGGCCAGTTCCGGCGCGGGCGGCGCCTGTCTGGCGGGTCCCGGGGCGTCGGCGGAAGGCCCTTCCGCCGCCCTCGCAGGCCGGAAGAAACCGAGCTTCCTTCGCCAGCCGGAACGGTCGCGCGTCATGGACGGACCATAGGGCGCCGGGCGGATCAGACCAGCCCGCGCCGCTCCAGCTCGGCCACCACGGCCCGGGCGGCGTCTTCGGGCGAAACCTCGCCGGTGTCGATGCGCAGTTCGGCGGTCTGGGGCGGCTCGTAGGGGCTGTCGAGGCCGGTGAAGTTCTTGATCTCGCCCTTGAGGGCCTTGGCGTAGAGCCCCTTGGGATCGCGCTCGATGGCCTTTTCGATCGGCACGTCGACGAAGATCTCGAGGAAGTCGCCCGGCGCGAACAGTTCGCGCACCATGCGCCGCTCGGCCCGGAACGGCGAGATGAAGGAGCAGAGCACCACCATGCCGGCGTCGACGAACAGCTTGGCCACCTCGCCCACGCGGCGGACGTTCTCTACCCGGTCGGCGTCGGTGAAGCCGAGGTCGCGGTTCAGGCCGTGGCGGACGTTGTCGCCGTCGAGCAGGAACGAGCGGACGCCGCGGTTGTAGAGCTCGCGCTCGACCAGGTTGGCGATGGTCGACTTGCCGGCGCCGGACAGGCCCGTGAACCACAGGGCCGCCGGGCGGTGGCCGTTCAGGCGCTCGCGCGCGGTGCGGTCGACCAGCAGTTCCTGGTAGTGGATGTTGGTCGCGCGCCGCAGGCCGTGCAGCACCACGCCCGCCCCCACCGTGCCGTTGGTGAAGCGGTCGATGAGAATGAAGGCGCCGGTGTGCGGATTGTCGGCGAAGGCGTCGATGGCCACCGGGGCGGCCGTCGACAGGTTGCACTCGCCGATCTCGTTGAGCGCCAGCGACTTGCCGGCCAGGTGCTCCAGGGTGTCGACGTCGATCTTGTGCTTCAGCTCGGTGACCTGGGCCGGCACGTAGCGCGCGCCGATCTTCATCAGGTAGGGCCGGCCCGGGAACATGGGCTGCTCGCCCATCCACAGCAGGTTGGCCGCGAACTGGTCGATTACCTCGGGCCGCTGGGCCGCTTCGGCCAGCACGTCGCCGCGGGCGATGTCGACCTCGTCCTCGAGTTCGAGGGTGACGGCGTCGCCGGCGGCGGCGGCCTCGAGGTCGCCGTCATAGGTGACGATGCGCTTGACCTTCGAGCCCTTGCCCGAGGCGGAGACCACGACCTTGTCGCCCGGCCGGACCTGGCCCGAGGCGACCGAACCGGAATAGCCGCGGAAGCTCTGGTCGGGGCGGTTGACCCACTGCACGTGCATGCGGAAGGGCTGGCTGCGCAGCGCCGTCTCGTCGGCGTCGATCTGTTCGAGCTGTTCGATCAGGCTCGGACCCACATACCAGGGCGTGCGGTCGGAGCGGACGAAGACGTTGTCGCCGTAGCGCGCCGACAGCGGTATCGGCGTGACGCTGTCGAAGCCCAGGCCCTCGGCGAAGGCCAGGTACTCGGCGACGATCTCGTCGAAGACCCGCTGGTTGAAGGACATCATGTCCATCTTGTTCACCGCCAGGACGACGTGGCGGATGCCGAACATCGAGACGATGAAGCTGTGGCGCTTGGTCTGGGCCAGCACGCCCTTGCGCGCGTCGACCAGGATGACGGCGGCGTCGGAGTTGGACGCGCCGGTGGCCATGTTCCGGGTGTACTGCTCGTGCCCGGGCGTGTCGGCGACGATGAAGGAGCGGTTGGGCGAGGAGAAGAAGCGGTAGGCGACGTCGATGGTGATGCCCTGCTGGCGCTCGGCCTCCAGGCCGTCGACGAGCAGGGCGAAGTCGATCTCCTCGCCGGTGGTGCCGTGCTTCTTCGAGTCGCGCTCCAGGGTGACCAGCTGATCCTCGTAGATCTGCTTGGCCTCGTAGAGCAGCCGGCCGATCAGGGTCGACTTGCCGTCGTCCACCGAGCCGCAGGTGAGGAAGCGAAGCAGGCCCTTGCCTGCGATGGGCGCGCCGTCAGCCATCAGAAATAGCCCTCGCGCTTCTTCTTCTCCATCGAGGCCGCCTCGTCGGAATCGATCAGCCGGCCCTGACGCTCGGAGGTCGTCGAGCCCTTCAGCTCGGCGATGATGTCGTCCAGAGAGGCCGCGCCGGACTCCACCGCCGCGCTCAGCGGATAGCAGCCGAGCGAGCGGAAGCGGACCATGCGCACCTCCTCGGTCTCGCCGGGCAGCAGCGGCATGCGGTCGTCGTCGCGCAGGATCAGCATGCCGTCCCGCTGCACCACGGGGCGGGGCGCCGCGAGGTAGAGCGGCACGATCGGCAGTTCCTCGGCCCGCGTGTATTCCCAGATGTCGAGCTCGGTCCAGTTCGACAGGGGGAAGACGCGGATGGTCTCGCCCCTGGCGATGCGCGTGTTGAACAGCCGCCAGAGCTCGGGCCGCTGGTTGCGCGGATCCCAGACGTGGCCGGCGGAGCGGAAGGAGAACACACGCTCCTTCGCCCGGCTCTTTTCCTCGTCGCGGCGGGCGCCGCCGAAGGCCGCGTCGAAGCCGTACTTGTCGAGCGCCTGCTTCAGGGCCTCGGTCTTCATCACCTGGGTGTGCAGCGACGAGCCCGAGCGGATCGGGTCGATCCCCTGCTCCGCCCCGGCGGGGTTGGTGTAGACCAGCAGCTCCAGGCCGTACTTCTGCGCCACCATGTCGCGGTGGGCGATCATGTCCCGGAACTTCCACTTCGTATCGACGTGCAGCAGCGGGAACGGCGGCTTGGACGGATAGAAGGCCTTCAGCGCGAGATGCAGCATCACGCCCGAGTCCTTGCCGATGGAGTAGAGCATCACCGGCCGTTCGAACTCGGCGGCGACCTCGCGCATGATCTCGATGGACTCCGCCTCGAGGCGCTTCAGATGTTCGGACAGGCGCGGCATGGCCACTGGCGGCTCGACTGGACTGGACGGACGGGTGCGTCGCGGCGGCGGACCCTAGCCCAGCCGCCGGACGTAGAGAAGCCGGGGCCGCGAGGGCCCCGGCTCCATCGGGTTGCTACGGCGTGATCAGGCCGCGGCCGGCTTGGCCGGAACGGGCTGGGCCGGCACCGGCGGGATCAGCGGCGCGAACTCCTTCTCGAAGGTGATCATGCTGTGGATCTCCGGCGAATTGACGCCGATCGCCATCGGGCAGAGCGTCTCCGGGATGACGGCGACGTCGAACAGTTCGGCGATGCCGCCGTCCAGGCGGATGAACTCGACCATGTCGCCCGAGCGCAGGTCGATGATCAGCACGCCGCACCAGGCCTCGCCGTCACGCTTCTTGAGCGCGTCCTGCAGCTCGAGGCCGGAGAAGGCGCCGTCGCGGGGCTTAGAGACGGTGACGATGGCGTAGCCGTTGTGCAGCGACAGGCCGCGCAGGAAGCCGGGGCAGAAGCAGATGTCTTCCTTGGCGCCGGTGTCCTTGTCGATGCGGATCAGGTGGCCGCGGCCGGAATCCAGGGCGTAGATCTGGCCGTTGTAGACGCGCGGGCTGTGCGGCATCGACAGCTGGTCGGTGACGATCTTGTCGTTCTGGACGTCGATCAGGACGCCGCCCTCGTGCCGGCGCTCACGCCAGCCGTTGATCACGTCGGACTGGCTCACGGCCGTCACGTAGCGCGGCAGGCCGTCTTCCATGGCCAGGCCGTTCATGTGGCAGCGGTCCTCGGCGGCCAGCTTGGAGATGAACGGCGGCTTCCAGATCGGGCGGAAGCCGAAGCGGGTCGAGACGGTCGCCAGGCACGAGTACTTGGTGTTGACGAAGATGATGCGGCCGGCGCGGTCCACCGACACCTCGTGCACGTCGACGTCGCCGACGGTCTGGGCGTTGCGGGGCACGTACAGGCGGTCGAAGTGCTTGTTGGCGCGCTCGTTCGGACCCAGCACGTTCTCGAGGCGCCAGATCTGGAACAGCGAGCCGACGTAGAGGCGGTCGCGCTGGGCGTGGATGCCCATGGCCCGCTGGTAGGTCTGCTGGTGGAAGGAGACCTTCTTTTCCGGGGTCAGGCCGACGAGGAAGACCTTGCCGGACTGGTAGGAGGTGAAGGCCAGGCTGCAGCGCTGCAGCGACATCCAGTTGGCGAAGCCGCGCGAGACCGACATCTTGGTCTGCTGCTGTTGCTGGCCCGGCTTGGCGCCCGGCTGCTGCTGCTGCGCGCCCGGAGCGGGGCCTTCGGCCGTCGTCGCCTCGCTTACGCTGACGCCCGAGGAGGCGGCGGATACAGGGGACGCCTCGGCTTCCGGCGTGGTTTCAGGCGTCTTCGGTTTCTTGGCCATGGGTCCAGTGTCGCAACGTGAAAAAGAAAGCGCCGGCGCCCCGACGGGCGCCGGCGTTATCAGACTAGCGTAGGACGTTTACCAGCGCCAGCGGACACCCAGGCGGGCGGAGCCGCCGTCGGCGTCGTCGCCGAAGTTCCACGTGCCCTTCAGGAAGCCTTCGAGGCCGTAGAAGGTCTGGGCCGTGGCGCCGAACTCCACCTGGCCGTAGCCGTCGACCGGGGTGTTCTGGATGCCGAAGCCCGTCGGGCCGGTGGCGAAGGTCATGTCGTGCTCGCCTTCGAACTCCTCGACCGCGAAGACCCCGACGTAGGGCGTCAGCACCACGTCGCCGGTGCCGAAGGTGCCGCCGAAGCGGGCCCCGGCCTTGCCGAGCAGGCTGTCGTTGTCGCCGAAGTCGACCGAGGCGCCGGCGGTGGTGAAGCTGTCGAGGTCCGTCGAGGACCACTGCAGCTGGGCCACCGGCTCCAGGAACCAGCCCGAGGCGCCGCCGAAGCGGTAGCCGAGCTCGCCCTGCAGACCCCAGGTCGTGCCGTCGAAGCTGAAGAAGGTCGGCACGGTGCGGAAGTTGCCGTCCACCTCGTAGAAGTCCGCCTTCAGCAGGGCGTTCATGAAGAAGCCGTTCGACGCCCAGCCGACGTAGCCGCCGACGTTCCAGCCTTCGAAGTCGAAGCTGTTGCCGGAGAACTCCAGCTCCGTCTCCTGCTGCACGAAGCCCATGGTGAAGCCGTACAGGAAGTTGCCGGAGAGGTTGTCCACCCCGAACTGGAAGCCGCGCCAGTCGCTGTCGTGGCCCA